>JAIEMH010000181.1 GCA_019752245.1 Flavobacteriaceae bacterium | reverse complement strand
TAGAAGCCATGCAAGAAAAACAAGTAACTATTGGCGATACTACTTTCAAATTAGACCGACCATTTTTAGTTCTTGCTACTCAAAATCCAATTGAACAAGAAGGAACTTATCCATTGCCAGAAGCACAAGTTGACAGATTCATGTTAAAAACAGTTATCGAATATCCAAAAATGGATGAAGAACGTATGGTAATTCGTCAAAACTTGAAAGGTTCTTATGAAAAAGTAAACCAAGTAGTTTCTGTTGACCAAATTCTTCGCGCTCAAGAAGCAGTTCGCGAAGTGTACATGGATGAAAAAATAGAAAAATACATTTTAGATATTGTTTTTGCTACTCGTTTTCCAGAAAAATACAAATTGGAAAGTTTAAAACCTTTAATCAGTTTTGGAGCTTCACCTCGTGGAAGTATCAATTTAGCAGTTGCTGCCAAATGTTATGCTTTTATCAAACGTCGTGGTTATGTAATTCCAGAAGATGTTCGCGCCGTTGTTCACGATGTATTGCGTCACAGAATAGGAATCACATACGAAGCTGAAGCAGAAAACATAACTTCTGTTGACATTATTAACAAAATCGTAAACGAAATAGAAGTACCTTAAATCAGTTAGTAGTATTCAGGTTTTACTATTCAGAAGTTAACTGAACACTAAAAACTGAACACTGAACACTATCAATAGATGGAAACAAAAGACTTACTAAAAAAAGTTCGTAAAATAGAAATCAAAACCCGACGATTGAGCGATCATATCTTTTCGGGTGAATATCATACGTCGTTTAAAGGACGCGGAATGACCTTTTCTGAAGTGCGTCAATACCAATTTGGCGACGATATTCGTGCCATCGATTGGAATGTTACGGCACGTTATAACGAAGCACATGTAAAAGTTTTTGAAGAAGAACGCGAATTGACCATGATGTTAATGGTAGATATTTCGGGTTCAGAAAGTTTTGGAACTAAAAATCAATTAAAGAGCGAAATTGTAACCGAAATAGCCGCAACAATGGCATTTTCGGCTACTCAGAATAACGATAAGATAGGTTTGATTTTATTTTCCGATGCAATTGAATTGTACATTCCACCAAAGAAAGGAAAATCTCATGTATTGAGAATTATTCGTGAGTTAATTGAATTTCAGCCTAAAAGCAAAAAAACCGATTTGTCACAAGCATTGAAGTTTTTGTCGGCAACGCAAAAGAAAAAAGCAATTGTATTCATGATTTCCGATTTTATGTGTGAAGATGATTATGAAAAAACGCTTAAAATTGCAGGAAAAAAGCACGACATCACCGGAATAAGAGTGTATGACATTCGTGAAGAAAAAATGCCAAACATAGGAATGGTAGAAATGGAAGATGCAGAATCAGGAGAAATTATGGTCGTTGATACAAGTTCTAAAAATGTTAGACTAAACTACGAAAAAAACTACCATGATAAAGTAAATTATTTCAAAGATATTTTTTCTAAATGTGGTTCAGGAACAGTAAACACAAGGGTCGATGAAAGTTATGTAACCAAATTATTAGGGTATTTTAAATCGAGATAATTCACATTTCCTAACTTATTATTTAGCTTGTTAGGCACAATAGAACAAAATGAAATTCAAATTATACATATTATTTTTACTTTTTTCATCAACGCTTTTTGCTCAAAAAGTAACGACTTCTATCGATACAACTCGAAATAAAATTGGAGCCGAGTTCAAGCTAACCGTTAAAGTAGCCGCTAATAAAACCGACAAAGTTGTTTTTCCAAAAGCTAAAAATATTGGTGCTTTAGAAGTTATCGAATCTTATAAAATTGACACCATTAAATCGAATGACAAATATGAATTAATCAAAAAATATGGATTAACGCAATTCGATTCAGGAAAATATACCATTCCAAGAATTCAAATCTTAATCAACGGAAAACCTTCTTTTTCGGATAGTTTAAAAGTTGAGGTTAACGATGTAAAAGTCGATACATTAAGACAAAAAATGTATGATATAAAAGATGTTGCACAAGTTGAAACATCAAGCGATTGGTGGAAATATCTTTTAGGAATTTTACTTTTACTTGCCATCGCAGCATTGGCTTATTGGTTAATTAAAAAATACCAAACTAAAGAAAAACCAGAAGAAATTATATACAAATCACCGATAGAAAAAGCGACTTCTTTGCTACAACAATTGGAGCTTAAAGAACTTTGGCAACATGGTGAAGTAAAGTCATATTATTCGGAGTTGACCGATATTGCTCGAAATTATATTGAAGAAGAAATTCATATTCCGGCCATGGAAAGTACTACTTCAGAGTTGATAGTTGCCATCCGAAAAGTAGCAAATCAAAAGAAATTGAAACTTACTGCTGCAACACTAGAAAATCTTGAAAAGGTTTTAAAGCAAGCCGATTTAGTGAAATTCGCCAAAGTAACACCACTAGATTTTGAAATTGAGGAAGATAAGAAACGCATTTCAAGTTCTATTGTAACCATACATCAAGCCATTCCAACTGTGGTCGAAAAAGATGACGAACTAGAAGCATGGAATGAGCAACAAAGAGAAATTGCAAGGCTACAAAAACTTAAAAAGCAAAAGCGAACTCGAATAATTACCACAGTCGGAATTGTTTTGTCAGTTCTAATGATTTCTTTATTGACGCTAATTTATTTTAAAGGATTTGATTACGTAAAAGACAATTTAATTGGTCATCCAACCAAGGAATTAGCCGAAGGTGAATGGATTTACAGCGAATATGGAAATCCAGGAATAAAAATAGAAACACCAAAAGTTTTGAAACGATTGGATGCTACTAAAATGCTTCCAAAAGACGCTTTTGCAGTTTTAAAAGAAATGCAAATGTTTGGTTATGGAAGTTTGATGGATTCGTTTAATGTGATGGTTTCAACAACAAAATTCAAAAAAGAAACCGAAATTAATTTTGATACTGTTCTAGAAGGAAACACGAAAGTTTGGGAAACCATGGGCGGACAAAATATTATTTTTAAACAAGAAGAATTCAATACTGATAAAGGAATTACAGGTGTAAAAGCCTACGGAACAATGACAATGTTGGATAAAATTCAGAACAAAAGTCAGAAATTATATTATGAAATTTTGCTTTTTA
>JAIEMH010000087.1 GCA_019752245.1 Flavobacteriaceae bacterium | reverse complement strand
CCATACCAGTAAGAAAAGTAAAAACCCAAATAGATCACACATGACTGTCATAAAAATAATTATAAGCAGTATTTTTTTAGAGTTTACCCTTTTCAAATATTTTCTGAAGAAATATACCAAGAGCATTTGCTTTCAAATTTTTATCCAATGCCGACTTGGTGTTGCAATTGCATTATTTTGAAAGAGAAACATTTTTAGCTATTTGGATTGCTATTTTTGGAACTTGGGCAATTTATCTGTTAGGAAAAATTACGTTGCCACACGATTCTCAGTTATCTCATATCTCTGTTGGAAGATTAGGATTAGCGTTGCTAGTTTTGGCTTTTACCGTTTATATGATTCCAGGTCTTTTTGGAGCGCCATTAAAATTGATTAGTGCTTTTACACCACCACAAACTTATAGTGAAAGTCCTAGAGGATTTATGGGAACATCCAATGGTGAACAAAAATTGCCAGAAGGAGCAGAGTTTGGACCAAACGGATTAGTGATTTTTACAGATTATGAAAAAGGTTTGGCTTATGCAAAAGAAGTTAAAAAGCCAATTTTATTAGATTTTACTGGTCATGCGTGCTCTAATTGTAGAAAAATGGAAAACAACGTTTGGACGGATGAAAACGTTTCTAAAATCTTAAAAAATGAAATAGTTTTGATTTCATTATTTGCAGATGACAAGCGTCCGTTGCCAAAAGGAGAACAATTTATTTCTAAATCTACAGGTTCAGAAATTGAAACAATTGGCGATAAATGGACTGATTTAATGATCACAAAATTCAAAACGAATACGCAACCATTGTATGTTTTAGAAGATTTAGAAGGTAATAATCTTAATTCAAAGAAACCAACAACTAGTTATGACCCTGATGTTAAATTGTATGAAAATTGGTTGAAAGAAGGCGTTGCTAATTTTAAATAATTGATAAATTTAAATCTATAAAAAAAACCATCTACAATATTAAGTAGATGGTTTTTTTATGCTAATTAGGGTTTTATTTATTGAGATAAATTGTAAAAGTAGTTCCTTTATTGATTTCTGATGCGACTTGTATGGAACCCAATTTATCGACAATTTTTTTCACGGTTGATAAACCTATACCAGATCCGAAATTTCCATATCTATCTTTTATGTTTAAAATTTTGAAAGATTCATAAATTTCTTTAAAATTCTCTGGTTTAATTCCGATGCCATTATCAGAAACTTGCAGTATATATTGATTTGAATTGGATTTAAAATTGATATTTATTTCTGAAAATTCCTTGTCGTTGTATTTAATTCCATTACTTACTAAGTTCAGTAATATTTGAATTAAAGCATATTTATTCATTTTAATTACATCATAATCATTTGAAAAATTAATTTTCACATTTGATTTTATATCAAGTAATGATTTGACTTCCTCAATTAAATCGTTTATAACAATTTCATCTTTTTTATTTAAATCAACACTGTCTGTTTTGTAAAAATTCAATATTCCGTCTATATATTTTTTTAATTGAATGGAACATTCTTCAATTAAATTAAAATATTCTTCATTTCCAGAATTTAACATATCTACAGAATTGTCTTTTATGATACGTATAAGAGAGATTATATTATTCAAAGGCGATTTCATATCATGCGAAATGACATGTGCAAATTTCTCTAGTTCCGAATAACGAAGCAGTAAATATTCATTGTTTTGTGCTAAACTTTTAAACTTTTTTCTAAGTTCAAATAGTTTTGATGTTTGTTCTGCTAATATTTCTAAGGAAGTAATTTGTTTATCACTTAATTTTTTATTTACGTAGTCAATTACACACAATGCACCTAATGTAATTCCTGTGTCTTTATCTTTTATTGGTACGCCGGCATAAAACCCTTCATTTGTTAAACCATTAAGTCGTCCAACTTTTTTAAAATCATTATCTTCCATTACCTTTTCAATAACAATAGTTTCACTAGATTTTCCTATTGCTAAAGAACAAAAGGAATATTCTCTCGGACTTTCATCATTGGCAACACCAATTTTTGACTTAAACCATTGTCTGTTTTCATCAAGTAAGGTAATAGTAGAAATAGGAGTGTCACAAAGCGTAGAGGCTAAGAAAGTTATATTGTCAAATTCTATCTCCGGATTAGTGTCAAGTAAATCATAACTTTTAAGAAGTTTTGATCGTTGTTCTTCAATATTTTCCATTTATTTATTAGTAGGTAATATGTATTTACGTAAAATTAAGTATAGTGGTTTTAAAATGAGTTTGATTTTTGTTTTATTTAACCAAAATAAATTCAGTTGCTATGTCGTTTTTCAAAAAAATCTATATATTTGCATCATTATAAGCCATTTAATTAAATATATAAGCCATGTTAGTAAAAGTATTTGGAAGCGCCGTCTTTGGCGTTGAAGCCACTACAATCACAGTAGAAGTAAATATTGATAAAGGTGTTGGGTATCATCTTGTAGGTTTACCCGATAATGCCATAAAAGAAAGCAGTTACCGAATTGCTGCTGCACTCAAAAACAACGGATACCAACTTCCGGGAAAGAAAATCACAATAAATTTGGCTCCAGCCGATTTGCGAAAAGAAGGTTCTGCCTATGATTTAACTTTGGCAATTGGAATTTTAGCTGCATCGGGACAAATAAAATCAGAAGAGGTTGATAAGTATGTCATTATGGGCGAGTTGTCGCTTGATGGTGGATTACAACCTATAAAAGGTGCATTATCAATTGCAATTAAAGCTCGTGAAGAAGGATTTAAAGGATTTTTTCTACCAAAACAAAACGTGAAAGAAGCAGCAGTTGTCGATGGATTAAACGTTTACGGAATTGAAAACGTAACCGAAGTTATTGATTTCTTCGAAGGAAAAGCAACTGTTGAACCTACAATTATAGATACACGCGAAGAATTTTATAAAGAATTAGACTTTCCAGAATTTGATTTTGCCGATGTTAAAGGTCAAGAATCTATAAAAAGATGCATGGAAATTGCTGCTGCTGGCGGACATAATATTATACTAATTGGTCCACCAGGTTCAGGTAAAACAATGCTTGCCAAGCGATTGCCAAGTATTTTGCCTCCAATGACTTTGAAAGAAGCCTTAGAAACTACCAAAATACACTCAGTTGC
>JAIEMH010000372.1 GCA_019752245.1 Flavobacteriaceae bacterium | reverse complement strand
TCAGAAAAGCTATTTTCCGCATTTTCTCCAAAATATCCGCTAACGTTCCCACGCTTGCAGCAGTGGCTTGTGATTCAACACAGAACATTACAAATATAGAAATAAGATTGGAGTGGACAGCGTTTTTTCGGAGAAAAAACCAAGCCCAAGCCATTGCTGCAAACGTGTGTTGGCGGATGGCGTTATTTTTAGCAATTCAGTTTTTATTTAGCAGTGATTTTAGCATTCTGTTTTTCCACTGTCTTTTTTTATATGTGTTAACTCACTAAACATAAAAAAAATCGAGCTTCGCTCGTTATATAATTCATAAGCGGTTCAATTTTCTGCGTCATTTCTGTTATGTTCAAAGTTCGGAAGATTTTCCACTTTTCAATTTTTTGCGCAACACTTTTCACGCTTCTGAATTCTGAGCAATATTTTTCAGAAACGTTTCAGAAATCTTCTTTCAAAATTCTGCTATTTTTCGCTTTCGCTTTTCAAAAGTTACTGAATTTTTGTCCGCTTTGTAATTTCCATTTAAGATAAGAACTGAACATTAAAATTCAAAAAAAAATGAAAAAAGTAGAGTAGAAGTGGACAGAAATTCAGAAACTCTTCAACGAAATCAATGTCTGCGTAATTTCGGAAGACGCTTTCCGCCAACGTGTCGCGGCTTCATGAAGTGGCGATGAACCAAGACCAAGCCTTTACAAATATAACAAAAACTTTAAATTAAATACCTTTCCAATTTCTGATAAATCCCGAGCCTCGCCATTTCTTGAAACCGCTGTTGGCAGTAGTGTTTTTTTTTATTCAGTTACTTCTTGTTGAAAAGAATTATAAAAATACATTAAAAATCTATCTAGATATTGTCTAATTGCTAACATTTTATTTAAACTTAAAATGATTTTTTTTTCGTCATTTATTAAACTTGAATTTATTAATGCCATATATTTTCTTTCATCTGGTGTTTTTTCTTCAAATTCTTTTAGTCTATTATAATCTTTTTCAGTTAATATGCCATTTGTGTGAATAATTGCGTGTCTAATAATTCTCAATTCCAAATATCTTATAAACGTTTCGTCAAAACTCATATTTATTTCATTCGGCTGTTTTAAATTTAAGCCGTTTGGATTAGTTAAGTAATTTTTCAAATTGTCATTTCTCCAAGCATTACTTATATTTTTTTCGATTTCTGAATCTTCAAGATTTTCTTCATTCTTAAGAATGATTTCATATAAATCTTCCAAAATACCATCAACTACAGAGATTGAACGTATTAAATAGTTTTCAAAAATTTTTATTAAAATATCAGTTCTGTATTCTTTTACTAATTCTTCATTTTTAAATTGAACGTCCATTTCAAAACTATCAAGCCTTAATTCATTTGGAATATTTTGTGTTGTACTTAAAACTATAGGTTCTTTTATAGTTTCATATCTTTTCGCTGCAATATCGCAAGCATTAATCAATAATGCGTAATCGGTATAATTTCCAATAATTTTTGCAACTCCAATTCCAATGTGTTCAATGGATTTCTCTTTAGTTTCTTTTTTCATAACATTACTGCCAACGTTCTGGCACTACAGCGGGTTTGGGATTAAATTTAGCCCTGTTTTCGGATTTGCCAAATCATCCTAAATACAAGACCAAATCTCCATTAAGCCAAATGCCCAAATCCGTTGTAGTGGCTGTTGTGTGATGGCTTTTTTATGGAAACTTAATTTCTTTACGTGGAATAAAAAAGCCTTTTATACAATTGAGATTTCGTATGCAAATTTGAATATGATTTTTTGTCTGAATACCAGCACCATCGAAAGCTGGTCCACCTTCGGTAAAAACACCTCTTGTAGAATCAAAGTGTTTAAGTTCGCTATATTTTTTTAAGGAGATATCTTCTTTTATTTTTTCACCCATTTTCTGGTGCAAATATTCTATTACAGCACAGTCTAATTCTCTTAAAATTAAATCTTTATGTTTGTCGTGAGCTAGATTTTTGTTTTGGGGTAATTCTTTACCTATTGAAAGTAAATCATCTTTCATTAGATTATAATAAATTGATAATATATCAATAAAAGCTGAATCAGTAAAATCTAAACAATGGTCAAGTTGATATACAACTCCAACAACAGAAGGTGAAGTTAAAGAGCCTCTTTGTTTTTTATCTTCTGCCCATTTTAAAGCTCTTTCGTAGTTGTTTTCCCAAATGTAAAAACCATTTCCTAACCAATCAAAAATCTCTTGACTTTTCTTTACGGAATTTGGATTCTTAACTAATTCATTTCTAACGCTTTCATCACAACCATGAAAGCCTAACATCAAATTAGGTCTTTTATTATACATTATTTAGAGACTGCAACTATTTTTTTTAGGTTAGAATAATGTCCTGTAAAATTTTCGTTTTTGGTAATGATTTTTGCAGATTTTAAAGTTGCAACAATTTTTGTTCTGTCATTTCTTTCAGAATGTATTTTTTTAGCCAAAGAAGCTAATAGTTTTACTTGATTATTTTCCATCACAAAATTGTTTTAAATTAACTAATTATACAAATGTACAAATTATTTTGTTATTGCGAGTTTTTTTTAAGCTATCACACAACGTTTCGCGGCTTCATGAAGTGGCGATGAACCAAGACCAAGCCTTTACAAATATAAACAAAACTTTTAATTAAAGACCTTTCCAATTTCTGATAAATCCCGTGCCTCGCCATTTCTTGAAACCGCTGTTGGTGGCAGTGTTTTTATCAATCAGTTATTTCAAATATTTTATTAAACTTTCGTTTCAGTTTTTTATTTTGCCATTTTAAGTTAAGTCTGAAAATAATAGAAATAAAAATAATGAATAAATTACACACAATGTACATTTCCATTGGTTTCTTTTCTTCAAAATATAAAATGTAATTAAACATAATTAGCGCAATAATTGGGAAGTACTTTATCCAAGCAATTATAAATTTGCCAATTGGTTCGAAACTATAATTTACTATTAAGTTTTCTTCTGTTTTTTTATATGTTCCTTTAAGAATATAAAAAGACGACGAAAAATTAGTATTTGCTATGAGTTCAAAAGTTGAGTTGTCAAAATTTCCATAAAAGTATTTCGAATTATCAAAAAAAATAGACAAAATTCCCCATT
>JAIEMH010000260.1 GCA_019752245.1 Flavobacteriaceae bacterium | reverse complement strand
ATCGGTTTTGAATTTTAAAATATCAAGACCAACATTCTTTGCTGCCATTTCTAAATGTTCCCATTTTGTGATATTCTTTTTTTGAAGAAACACCATTTCTCGTATTTCACGAAGAAACAAAATCGCTTTTTCATTTTCTTGAATTTGTGCTGCTTTAAATGCAATTGAAGGTGGATATGAAGAATCTAAAGGGTCTTCTAACCAAACATTTCCGTCTATTGGCATATCATAATATACACTTACTTCGTCCCAATGTTGTGCTACGTCAGAAGGTTTACTGATACCACCACTATTGTAACTCCAGTCAGGAAGTAAACCACCCATTCTATATTCAACTTCAATATTGTCTCCATACTCCAATTTTAGTTTTCGTATTTGTGGTTCAATACCCCAACAAGAAGAACAGATTGGGTCGGTAAAATAAATTATTTTTACAGGTTTCTTGTTTGCTTTTACTGAATCGATGTCTGTAGAACTTGTTTTGTTAGTTGGCATTTCGCAAATACCACTTTCAGGGTCACACATTAAAGGGTTGTTATTTTCCATTTTCTTTTTTGTTTGAGATTGACAACTTGTATTGCCAAAAGTGAACATTGTGATTAAAATAAGATAAGTTATTTTCATTTTTTTAAGAGGCTCACACCATTTGTTTATCTTTGTGCAAAGTTGATTACTTAATTTCAACTGTACAATATGTCAGAAAATTATGACTACCAAAAAAGAGATTATTGAAAATGAAACCTGCCCTGCACAAGGACTTTTGAAGTTGCTTTCGGGCAAATGGAAACCTGAAATTTTTCGTTTGGCTGTTGAAGCACCTTTGCGTTTTAGTAGTTTGTTGCGTCAAATAGAAGGGTCAAATAAGCAAACTTTGTCTGTTGCTTTAAAAGAATTAGAAGAAGTTGGTTTGTTAGAAAAAGTAATCATTAAACAAAAGCCTTTACATATTGAACATAATCTTACCGAAAAAGGAAAGTCATTAATACCTATCTTTAAGCAGTTAGAAAGTCTTGGATAGAGTCTGTTATACTTGCCACTATCGATTCGCACCTTCAAAAAGTGGCGACTAACCAAGACCAAGCCTTAACAAATATACCTGAACATTTAAATTAAAAACCTTTCCGATTTCAAATATATCCCAAGTCACAACATTTATTGAAATCACTGTTAGCGGATAGTGCCCATATTTATTCAAATATTCGATGCTTAAATAAATCTTTCATTTTTTCAAAATTCTGTTTTGGGTTTTTACAAATGTATATTCTCTGATAAAGTTCTTCTTCGTTGTCTGCATATGGATTATAAATACTTTTGACAAGAGTTACTTTTTCAAAATAAGGATTGAAAAAATCGCCAACTTGATAACTTAATGCAATTACCGTTTTTGGCATTTCTCCGTTTGGTGTCCAACTATAAAAACTTCCGTGATAGGAAAACACTTTTGGTAAACCATATTGTTTTTTGAATAGATTAACTGAACCTGCTTGCGCATAATGTTTTCCCCAAATTAGGCAATTCAGTTTCTCGCTTTCGGGTAAACTATCATAAACTTTTTTCAGTTCTGTCATTGTTTTTTTCCATTTTTCTTGAGTATAATATTCATCATATTTTACACCATATTTTCCGCCATCAATATCTTTCTTTTCATATTTGTAAATAGAATGCAAATAATGATTGAAAGTATAAACTGGCATTCCGAATGAAATTAATATTGAACCTAAAAACAAAAGAAATGTTATGGGAAACATAACCCATTTATGATTTTGAATTACTTTTTGTTCCCAAAATAGTGCACCAAAAGGCAAGATTGTTAAAATGATTGGAAAGAAATAATACGATTTTCCGTTACTGAATACCAATAAAAAAAAGGATAAAGTAATTGAAAATGCTACTGGTTTATAAAGTTCAGTTTTGTTAGATTTGAACATATAAAATAGTGCAGGAAAAACCAAAATTAGTGAAATGGGATTAGTTGCAAGAATTAAATTTTTCAAATTATCAATTCTCGAAAGTTTATCTAATTGCGTTTCGTATAATCGACTAAACATTTGCAATACAGGAAAATTATTTGTGTATTGCCAATAGATATTTGGCAGAATTAATAAAAAAGCAATCACAATATATAAGCCAACATTTTGTTTTAATAGTGTTTCTCTTGTTCTTTTGAAAAAGAATAATGAAGATAAACCAAAAATAAAAAACAGAATATCATACTTGAATAAAAAACCGATTAGTGAAAAAATTGCTAAATAGGTTAAATATTTTTTGTCAAGATATTTTATATAACGAACCAATTGATAAAAACCCAAAACCCAAAAAAGTTGCCCAAAAACTACAGGTTGAAAAAGTTGTTGCGAACGTCCAAATGCCGGAGCAATGATTATGCATAATAAAGTTAAAAATAATGCTTTGTTTTTACCTCCTAATTCAATTGTGATTTTTGCAATAAAAATAATTATTAAAATGCTTGAAATATGAGAAAATAAATGATGAATATATACAGAATTGGAATTAAAAAGATTTTGAATAAAAGCTAAAAAGGCTATAAATGGAGGAAATTCCATATAACCAAAAGCCAAATGATTTCCAGTTTCGATATGTAATAATTCGTCACCTTGAAATCCTGAATGATAATCAGCAATTAAATGAAGTGTAAGTTTTATTATGCAAAAAATTGCGATTATTAATCTGTACTGTTTTGTCATTTTTTGTTTTTGATTTTCTTTTTTTTTCACGTTGCTAGAGTCTTTTCGCATACGTTTTTCGGCTCCAAGAAGTGGCAAAGAGCCAAGACCAAGCCTTCACAAATATAAACAAAACTTTAAATTAAAAATCTTCTCTATTTCTGATAAATCCCATACATCGCCATTTCTTGAAACGGCTATTGTCAGATGTCTTTTTTGTGTTGAGATTTATTCCTTTATGAATTTTTTATAAATTTTTTCGTTTTCTGAATGAATTTCTATTAAGTAAATTCCTTTAGAAAGATTTGCTACATTAACTTCATTATTGTTTTGAGTTTGTGTCAAAATTTCTTTTCCTAAATAATCAAATATTATTATTTTTTCTATTTTGGAGTTGTTTTTTATATGGATACTATTTTTTGTTGGATTTG
>JAIEMH010000146.1 GCA_019752245.1 Flavobacteriaceae bacterium | reverse complement strand
TATGATTTTGACACAACATGCTTGGAATTACATCCCATTTTGCCGAAAACTCCATCAATGTAAAATAATCTTTTTCCATCGGAATTTTTCTTTTTTCAGTCATATCAATATCTGAAAATTCATAATGTTCTGGTTTTCTGTCTAGAATATAGTTTTTAAAAGCAAATGTTTTAGAATAATCTATTTGTGCTTGATAATTAGCATCGCTGTCATCACCATCAAACATTGGTTCGCAAATATCAACACCTTCTGCAGAAAGAGCAATATCAAAACTATCTGTTGCAGAGCACATTGCAAACATAAATCCACCACCAATAACAAAATCTCGAATCTTTTTAGCAACAGCTAATTTTTCTTCTGAGACTTTACTGTATCCTAATTTGGCAGCTAGAGCTTCAGCGCCTTTCTTTTGATCTATATACCAAGGTGCATTCCTATAAGCTCCGTAAAATTTACCATACTGCCCAGTAAAATCTTCATGATGCAGGTGCAACCAATCATATAAAATTAATTGATCTGAAAGTACTTCTTCATCATAAATAGGTGTAAACGGAATTTCAGCATAGGTCAAAACCATTGTTACAGCATCATCCCATGGTTGTTTTCCTTTAGGAGTATAAACTGCAATTTTAGGTGCTTTTTCTAAAACTACCGTTTCCATATTTTGTGATGGAGATGAAATTTCATCCAAAATTTGGTTGGCTTCGCCATCTGAAAGCACTTCAAAACTTACACCTCTAATTTGACATTCTTTTCTTATCTCTGCAACATCAGGTAATAAAAATGAACCACCACGATAGTTTAATAACCAACTGGCTTTGTACTGCTTATCTAATGCCCAATAAGTAATTCCATAAGCTTTCAAATGATTTTTTTGTGTTGTATCATCCATCGGAAGCAATATAAAATTGGCACGAACTTGTGCTACACAAACCAAAAAAAGCATTAAGCAAACTGATTTAAAAGCTTTCATATAAAAAGAAATAAATTTATATCGAAGATACACTTTTTAAAAGCTACCATCAAAGATAATTTTTTGTTAAATATATTTTTAGAAAAAAAACTGAAAACACGTAAAACTACGTATATGAGAAAAATATATAGTGCCTATTTTTGAATTTATAAATGAGTAACATTTAAGCTTATGAACTTAAACGAAATAACAATGATGAATAATTCTTTTAAAAGCCTTAATCTAATAAAAAAAGTAGGATTGTCTTTATTTATTATAATGTTAATTGTCTATTTAGTATTGTCTGTTAAATTCATTTTCAGCTAAGTGACACTACTTTCAATAACAATTTACAAAGTCTACAAGAATCAATAACTAATTTTTAAACTAATCTTTAGATAATTTCTAGTCTTACAAGTTTATTTTGTATTGCGTAAACTACAAGTCCTGCAATATTTTTAGTTTCTGTTTTTAGCATCAAACTAGTTCTATGACCTTCTACTGTTCTAGGACTTATAAAAAGTTTTTCTGCAATTTCATTGGTGTTTAATTGTTTACAGATAAGATGTAAAACTTCCTTCTCTCTATTGGTTACAAATTCTTCATCAAACCTACTTTTATTGGTTTTACCATTAGAAATTATATCATCTTGAATAACTTGCATTACAGATTCGTTATAGAAAAAACCTTTGTCTGCAACTTCATTTATAGTATCTATCATTTCCTTTGGAGAAGCATTTTTAACTAAATAAGATGAAGCACCAACATTTATCATATTAGCTATAAACGATTTAGTATTATAACTAGTAAGTGCAATAATCTTTATACCTGGAAACTCTTTATGAATAATTTTAGTTGCTTCAACACCATTTATTTCTGGCATTTTTAAGTCCATCAAGATTATATCAGGATTAGCTTCATTATTTTGTAAATATTTAATTACTTCAATTCCATTAGATGCTTCAAAAATAACTTCTATATTTTCTTCGCGTTGCAATAAAAAATATATGCCTTTTCGGAACAACTCTTCATCATCTGCCAAAAGTATTTTTATAGGTTCTTTCATAAATTAAAAAGTGAAAATCATTTTAAATCCTTTATTTTTCTTTGACTCTATTTTAAAAGTACCATTAATAAAATTGACTCTACTTTCAATATTTTTCATACCAAGCCCTTTTTTATTATCATCATCTTTTGTATCAAATCCTACTCCATTATCAATATAAATGCAAGTGTTTGTTCCTTCATTTTTTTTAAAGTCAATACTCACATTAGTGGCTTTACCGTGACGAACTGAATTGTTTAATAATTCTTGTAAAATTCTAAAAATATGCAAATTTCTATCTATATCTTCATCATCAAACTTTAACTGATTTAGATATTCAATTTCGATAGTTTTGGTACTTTTAAACTCTAAAACTAGCTCTTCAATACCTGCATTTAAACCGAATTTTTCTAAAACTGGAGGTAATAAATCATGCGCAATTCTTCTTGAATTCTCTAATGCTTTTGTTGTTAACTCTGTAATATTATTAGTGATGTCTAACAATTCAGTTTCAGATAAATTGGGTGTTTTTAACAAATGAGTGTTTAGTGAAACTACATTAAGCTTTGAACTAATATCGTCATGAAGATCTTGTGCAATTCTTTTTCTTTCAGTTTCTTGCGTGATTATCACCGACCTCAAAAGCTCTTTTTGATGACTTATTTCAAGATTTTTTTTCTCTATTTCCTTTTGAAGGATCTTTTTTCTAGATTTATAAAAAAAGATTACAATGAGTACCGACATCATTATAAAACCCAAAAAGATATAGGTAATTACACTATTTATTTCTGTTTCAAAACTAGAGTTCATGATCTTTATTGAGTTTAGAATAGTTTTTCTTCCATTCAATTAGTATTAAAACTTGATAGAATAAGTATAAAATTGAATTAAATAACCAACAATTTGACGAAAATTCAGGACTAATTACATTGATAATATTTCCTGATAAGAAAATTGTTGAACTACCAAACAAATAAATCAATATGCCAATATTTATATAATAAAATTTCTTTGGTATCTTATAAAATTTACTGGGTTTCAACTATTCCATTAAGTCAAAATTTCTTGATCTTTGATCGTACCCTTCAAAAGAATTACCAGAAGGTCAAGAGCTTTTCA
>JAIEMH010000322.1 GCA_019752245.1 Flavobacteriaceae bacterium | reverse complement strand
CATTAGAGCTTGCCCAGTAAAAAAGTCGCCTTAATTGAGTTACTGTATGTCAGTATCTGAATACTGATAAAGCGGTATGTCTTTGCAAAGAAAACTTTGAAAACTTTCAAAAGACGTTTATAGCCTTCATCTACAAGCTCTTTAGTAACCTTAGAATCAGTGGTGTAGTTTTTAGACAACTGTGTTCTATAACTTTTCAACTCACTTTGATACTGCTGATTATTTTGAAGCCCTAGCTTATTGGCTTTATTCACTTTTAGTTTGTAACCTATAAACAAATCCAAATATTGATTTAAATCTTTTTGCGATTCGTCTTTCACTAAATCTAAATTTTTATTGTAAACCCTGATAAACTCATCTGTGTAATAAGGCTTATCATCAATTGTAAACAAAACTTCTTTTGGATTATTTTGTGCTTTAGAGACAAACGTTAAGCCCAGTAACAACCCCAAAAACAAATGTTTCATCTTCATTCTTTATTTTTTTAAATAAGTTATTTTAAAATTAATTCTTTTTTTATCGTCTTGATAAAATAATAGTTACAATCAACAAAAGTAACAAATCGGCTGTATTAAACAAGTATACCCATTACTATTAACAAAATTTTATTAACAGATTTCACCGCTTATTATTTTCAAAAGTCAACTTGCATTAGTTATTTATTTAATAAATAGTATTTTTGCATTCCATTAATACAATTATGAGCTTTTTAAAAGAAATATTACGTCGCAGAACATTCGGAATTATATCACATCCCGATGCAGGAAAAACTACATTAACAGAGAAATTATTGCTTTTTGGTGGCGCGATCCAAGAAGCAGGAGCTGTTAAAAACAACAAAATAAAAAAAGGTGCCACCAGTGACTTTATGGAAATTGAACGCCAAAGAGGAATCTCTGTGGCTACCTCGGTACTGGCATTCAATTATAAAAACAAGAAAATAAACATTCTTGACACACCAGGTCACAAGGATTTTGCAGAAGATACCTTTAGAACACTAACAGCCGTAGACAGCGTAATTGTAGTTATTGACGTTGCCAAAGGTGTTGAGGAACAAACCGAAAAATTAGTAGCGGTTTGTAGAATGCGAAAAATTCCTATCATTGTTTTCATCAACAAATTAGATAGAGAAGGAAAAGACGCCTTTGACTTGATGGACGAAGTTGAAAAAAAACTCGGACTTCACGTTACACCTCTAAGTTTCCCTATTGGAATGGGATATGATTTTCAGGGAATTTACAACATTTGGGAGAAAAACATCAACCTTTTTAGCGGTGATAGCCGAAAAAATATAGAAGATACCATTGCTATTTCCGACATAATGAGTCCTGATCTTGAAAAACTCATAGGTGAAAAACCAGCAACCAAACTACGCGAAGAACTAGAATTAATTCACGAAGTATATCCAAGCTTTGACAGAGAACAATACCTAGAAGGAAACTTACAACCTGTATTTTTTGGATCTGCTCTAAATAATTTTGGAGTAAGAGAACTATTAGACTGTTTCGTAGAAATCGCGCCAACACCCAAACCAAAAGAATCAGATACTCGATTAGTAAATCCCGAAGAAGAAAAACTATCTGGATTCGTGTTTAAAATTCATGCCAACATGGATCCAAAGCACAGAGACCGTTTGGCTTTTATCAAAATTGTATCCGGAACATTTGAGCGCAACAAGCCTTACATGCATGTTCGATTAAATAAAAGTTTAAAATTCTCAAGTCCAAATGCTTTTTTTGCAGAAAAGAAAGAGATTGTAGACATCTCCTATCCTGGTGACATTGTAGGATTGCACGATACCGGAAATTTCAAAATTGGAGACACCCTAACCGAAGGAGAAATGATGAGTTTTAAAGGAATTCCAAGTTTCTCTCCAGAACATTTTAGATACATCAACAACGCCGATCCAATGAAAGCAAAACAATTGGAAAAAGGTGTAGACCAGTTAATGGATGAAGGTGTCGCACAACTTTTTACTCTAGAGATGAACAATCGAAAAGTAATTGGAACCGTTGGTGCGCTTCAATACGAAGTTATCCAATACCGTTTAGAACACGAATACGGAGCAAAATGTACCTATGAAAACTTTCCAGTACATAAAGCTTGTTGGGTAAAACCTGAAAACAGTAAAAGTGAAGAGTTCAAAGAATTCAGAAGAGTAAAGCAAAAGTTTCTAGCCCACGACAAATATGGTCAGCTGGTTTTTTTAGCAGATTCTGATTTTACGATCCAAATGACGCAAAGCAAATACCCAACCGTAAAACTATTCTTTACATCAGAATTTGAGTAAAAGATGGAAATATACTACGTTTTCGAAGATTAAATACGGTATTTCATCGATTTATTTTAGTATTATTATCTTATTTCGAAAAAATGCTAGTATATTTGCAAACGAAATAAAAAATTTATGAAGAATTTTATCAAAATATGTTTCTTTTCGTTTTTTCTACTGTCAGACTTTGTAATGTTTGCTCAAGTAGGTGACGAAGACGATACTACTGGAGGAACAGGTTTAGAAGGTGGCGATCCTGCTCCAGCACCTATTAATGGAAAATTAGTAATCCTAGTAATAGTAGCAATTATTTTTGCCTTTTATAAAATAAAAAATATTCCTAAAAAAGCATAAAGCTATTTTTAGAAAGCTGCATACAAAAAACCACCCACACAAATGGGTGGTTTTTTTTATATCAAAAAAAATCTAATAAATAAGTTGCGAAACAAAGTACCTACAAAATCAGCATCCGTAAAATCCGCGTCCAAAAAAACAAAAAAAACCCTTCTCAACAACTCGAGAAGGGTTTCCTTATTATTTAAAACTTACTTAAAATCTATCTTTTTATAACACGTAGTGTTTTAGTATGTTCACCTTGAGTAACAATTACATTGTAAACTCCTGATGGATAGTTAGCACCTACCTCCAACGTTTGAACGTCAGACGTACTAACTTTTCTATCTTCTACTAATTTGCCTAACATATCATAAACGCTAACTCTCAAGTCATCACTACTGTTTGTTGTAACATCCAGTTTGAAGTTTTCTGCAAATGGGTTGGGATAAGCCAAAGCCTCAAACGCAATAGAAACCTCTAATTTTGGATTCGCTCCAACAACAGTTCTTGCAGTTCCTGG
>JAIEMH010000202.1 GCA_019752245.1 Flavobacteriaceae bacterium | reverse complement strand
CTATTGCCACTATTAGTAAAAACTGGCGAACCTACATCGTTTAAAGCACCAGTCATAACCAACTGATTTTTGTATCTCATATAAAATACATTTGCGTTAAGCATTGCTTTTTTGGCATTGTATTTCCATCCTAATTCGTAGTCAAACAAACGTTCTGGTTTTACACTTCCGTTTTCATAATCATCTCTTCTTGGTTCTTTATTAGCAATTCCGGCATAAACATAAACTGCGTTTTTAGCATTCAGTTGATAATTGGCACCAACTTTTGGATTAAAAAATCTAAAAGTATCGTCAACATCATTAAATTTGATACTGTTTGCTTTGTAAAAAACCATACGATATTGCATGTCCGCATAAACATTGATTTTGCCACAAGTTTGTGTTACTTTAGCGTAAAAATTTACATCGTCTTTGTTTCCAAAATTGTTGTAATATCGGTTTGAATTTGGCACATAAAACTGTGTCCAAACTACTTCACCATAATGTCTTCCTAAATACCTGTTGGCTGCTCCACCAAAGATAACCTCGGTTTTAGCAGTTTTATAATTCAAATTAAAAGTAGCTCCAAAAAAATCATTATTGAGCCATCTTTTTCTGATTAAATCTGATGTTGAATTTCCTTGAAAATCGGGTAAATAATAATCGGCTAATGTTTGATCTTCTTTGTATTGTTCAAAATATCCTTTTCCTAAAGTGTAATGAAGTGCTACATTGGAAGTCCATTTATCACTCCATTTTTCTGACCAATGCAACTGAAAATGATTTTGCCAATAGTTATCGGTTTCATTATTATAGAATTTCTTTGTCCCGTCTGCATCAAAATACATTCCTGCTGGATTAAAAGTTCTATCGTTTTGCAGCTTATCTAAATCTTCAATTCCGTACCAAGCTTGGTAGGTTTTTTCTTTTCCACCAAAGAAAATAGCTTTAATTTGAGTCGTTTTTGTTACATAATTGGCATTAAAAAAATAACCAAACATGCTAGAAGCAGCTCTATCAATATATCCATCAGAAGCAATTTGAGAAACTCTACCATTAATTTCGAAATTGTCGTGCAATCCTGTGCCGAAAGCTAAAGTGTGCTTTCTAGTTCCAAAACTTCCTCCAGAATTAGCAATTTCAGCATACCCTTTTTCTTGATAAGCTTTTGTTTGCATGTTCAAACTAGCGCCAAATGCACCTGCGCCATTAGTAGAACTTCCAACACCACGTTGCAATTGCATACTTTCTAATGAAGATGCAAAATCGGGTAAATTAACAAAGAAAGTTCCTTGGCTTTCGCTATCGTTAAACGGAACTCCGTTGAGTGTAACATTAATTCGCGATCCGTCTGCACCACGAACACGCATGTAAGTATATCCAACGCCATTTCCTGCGTCGGTAGTGGTTACCACAGACGGCAAATAATTTAATAGAACCGGAATGTCTTGTCCTAAATTTCTAGGTGCAATCTGTTCTTTAGAAACATTAGTAAAAGGGACAGGTGTTTTTTTGTTGACACGAATTGCTGCAACTTGAACTTCGTCTAGTGTTGTAACTTTTGTAGTATCTTTTGGTTTTTCTTGACTGAAAGATTGTGAGGAAAAAAGAATGCAGAAAGCAGTGGTCAGAAAAAATTTACTGCGATTTGATTTGAATAAAGTTTTCATTCGTAAATTGTTTTACAAATAAAAAGAGGTAATTATTCTTTGATTAAAAAATTAATTAGTTGTTTCCTATGACATTATTGTAGCGTGCACACTACAAATAGTTCTGTCATTTTTCCCTTAGCAGCATTACCTGCTCAGGTTCATTGGGTATAATCTCAGCTTTTATCTTTACAGATAATTGCACCCCTTTTGAGACGCTGCAAAGGTAAGTTAATTAGAATGACAATTGCAATATCAAATTTCAAAATATTTTATAGATTCCTTTTTAATGACAAAATAGATCACAATTTACAAATCTGGCTTCTTTCTGTTTTGTTTTACTTCGGATGTAGTTGCTTTAGCTTTTAATCTTTTTTCGATTACTGCTCTTGGTATTTTAGTTGGTGTTCTTTTTTTAGGAACAACTAAAGATTTTTCTATAATTTCAAGAAATCTTTTGGTTACAATAGCTTTATTTTTGAGTTGACTTCTGTCTTCGTCGCAATTTAAAATTAGAATTCCGTCTAAGGTGAGTTTAGATTTTAGTTTTTCTTGTGAACGTTCTTTTTCTTCGTCAGAAAGTGCCGATGAGTTTACTAAATCGAATGTTAAAACCACTTTGGACGAGACTTTATTTACATTTTGTCCTCCAGCGCCAGAACTTCTTACAGCTTTAAAAGTTACTTCTGTTATGATTTTTTCTTTATCCATAATTAATCAGGCGATTGATGTGCAGGTTTCAACAAATCATTAACTGTTTTAACAGGATTGAATGTAATTAATGGCACTTCCACAAAAAAAGTTAGCCATTTTGCCATAGCTCCGTTCCATAATCCTGGTAATTCAAATGCTTTTAATGGTTTTCCGTTTTTGTTTTTCTCCACAATAAATCCGGCATTTTTATTGACAAACTTAGTTAAATCGAAATTTTGACCTTTATAATTTTTGATTCCACATACCAAATCAACTGGATTGAAATGTGTGGCATTTTCTAAAATTTTGACCTGATTTATATCGGTCATATCAACTTGAGATGCTTCAACAATTTGAAGGAAAATAGTTCCTTTCTTGGTTAAAACCCAAAAAGGACCACCACCAGGTTCGCCTTCGTTTTTGACCATTCCGCAAACACGAATTGGACGATTTAGAAGTACTGATAAATACTCTATTTTACTTTCTTTAGTATATTTTGAAAAATCTTCAATTACAGTAACATTAAGTTTTGACGCTAGGAATCCTACAATTTCATTAAGTAATTCATTTGAAACAGCATCACCATCTAAAATTCTCAAATAGTTGAAAATAGTTTCTTGCATTTGAATTAAAATACCAGCCAACGCTTTTTTATAGAGCGCAATGGTCTCGATATGATTTTGAATTACATTATCAATGTTTTTTATAAAAACGATATCAGCATTTAAATTATTCAAATTTTCAATTTAGAAGGTCACTACTCGTTCAAGTTGAACAAAAAACTCAAAAGTCTAAGATTATAAATACAAAATTTATGATTGAAAACGACCTATCT
>JAIEMH010000091.1 GCA_019752245.1 Flavobacteriaceae bacterium | reverse complement strand
TATGGTAACAATGGTTCTGGAAAGTCTAGTTATTCAAGAATATTAAAAAAACTTTGTTGGAGCAGAAATCCAGGTGTTGAACTAAAAAAAAATGTATTCACTCCATCTCAAACAACACAACAAGTTGAATTTCAAATTGAAGACAATGGAAACAGCATTAATTTTCAATGGATTGAAAACACACCTCCAAATCCAATTTTAAGTTCAATATATGTTTTCGATATTGACTGTGGAGATATTTATATAAATCGTGAAAATCCCACAGAATATAAACCAATTGGAATTGACGTATTAGAAAGGTTAGTTCCGCTTCTTACAACAATATCTCAAAATCTTGAAGCAGAAATATCTGTATATAATACTGAAAAACCGACTTTAAATCCAACATTAAGTCAAACAATAATTGGTCAATGTTACTCCTCAATTCAATCACTCAATAGAGCATCAATTGAAAGTTACATACAGTTCAGCGAAAATGATCTTGCAAGAAAAACAGAACTTTTCAATCTAATTAATACACAAAATCCTGAACTTATTCTCCAAAATCTTCGAGATTTTAAATTTCGTTTAAATGGTTATTTTCAAGTATTATCTAGCATTGAAAGTTTATTTAGTACTGATAAACTACAGGAAATAATTTCTTTACGAACTAATTACCTCAGAGTAAAACAAGCTTATGACATTGCAACAAATCAAATAGGAAATTTGAACACCGTTGATGGCTTTGGCACAAATGCTTGGCGAACACTATGGGAATCTGCGAAGAGTTTTGCCCATAGCAATGGAATGTCAAATGGAGTTGATTTTCCTTCGAGTGAATCATTAGAAAAATGTGTTTTATGTCAGCAAAATCTGGATGAAAACGCTAAACAGAGGTTCATAACATTCAATCAATTTGTTCAAAATGACATTTCATCTCAACTCAACATTGTTCAGTCAGAAATCCAACAAAAAATTGATATCTACAACTCCATTGTTTTACAATCATATGAAAATTATACTGAATTAACTCAACATATTACTGATTTCCAAAATATATACATCGGCTTCAGTCAATCAATAACTATAAGTAAGCAAAATGTTATTTCTTATCTACAAAATGGCGTTGAATTAAATTTAGTTCCAGCGATAATTTCTAATTTCATTAGTAATTTATTTCCTAATGTTGAACATCAGATAGAACAAAATACACAGTTAGTAGAAAATAAAAGTACACTTCTATCAGAATTAAATGAGTTAACTGCAAAAGAATTTTTATTTAACAATAAAACAACAATCATTCAATATCATAGTGAATTAAATTATATTAATTGGATTTCGCGTTGCCAATCACATTTAAACACAAGTATTGTTTCTAGAAAAATTGGTGAATTAATGGAAAATCAAGCAGTGAGTTTACAACATCAAGAATTCGTTAATCATTTGGAAGGTTTTAATCCCGAGTTAGCGGCTAAGGTTGCGCTTACAAAAACTCGGACATCTCAAGGAAATACATTTCAAAAATGTAGTTTATATGGTCTTACTGATAGTATCAACTCAATATTAAGTGAAGGCGAACAAAAAATTATAGCTTTATCAAATTTCTTAGCAGAGTGTACTATTGATAATCGAAAAAACACAATAATACTTGATGATCCTGTGACATCCTTAGATATGGACTACAGAGAACTAATAGCAGATAAAATTGTAGAATTATCAATTGATAGGCAAATAATAGTTTTAACCCATGATTTATCATTTTTACGTTTATTAATTGACAAACATAAAATTAATAGAACTACTGAATGTCATATTATAGGAATTGACAAATATGATGGTATTAGTGGTATAGTAACTGATGAAATTCCATATCTAGCAAAAAATGTACAAGAACGAATAAATTCAATTCGAAGAATCCTTGCAGAACATGACGCACTTCAGATAACAGATTCGCATGGTAGGGAAGTAAAATTAGATTCTGCAAGAAAAAGATTCCGTATGTTGTTAGAACGATCCGTTGAAGAAATTTTATCAAATAAAACATATGAACGCTTTTCTAAAAATATAAATTTAAAAAAAGGAAATTTATCAGGCTATATCGTAACTGAACAATCAGATGTCGATTTGTTACTATCTTTATTTAGTAAATATTCTGTAACAGAACACGATGGAGGAACAACAACAATACCTCTATTACCGAGTAAAAGTGTAATGGAAACTGATTTGAGTATATACTCCACTTGGAAAGATGAATTCAAAACTAAATTAAAAGCTTTTATAGATACATATTAGGCCAGCAGCTAAACCCAGATAGCGCGAATTTGCAATTCGTACACATACTAAGCATAGAATTCCCATAAAAAGGCACGCAAACCTCTCCTAACTTTGTGTTTTTTTTATTTAAAAATCCCACAAATAAATTTCCATTCCAAGCAACGCCAATTGTCCAAAAAATACTATTTTAGCACCTCAAACATACAAACTAAATAAGTAATGAAAAATACAGCTTTAACGCACGTTCACGAAGGATTAGGAGCAAAAATGGTTCCGTTTGCAGGATACAATATGCCAGTTTCTTATGAAGGTGTCAACGCAGAACACGAAACCGTAAGAAACGCTGTTGGTGTTTTTGACGTTTCACACATGGGTGAATTTCTAATTTCGGGTGAAAATGCTTTGGCTTTAATTCAAAAAGTGACGTCTAACGATGCTGCAACGCTTGAAATTGGAAAAGCACAATACTCTTGTTTACCAAACAAAGAGGGCGGAATTGTAGATGATTTAATTGTTTACAAAATCAAAGACGAACAATATTTGTTAGTGGTAAACGCTTCTAATATTGATAAAGATTGGGATTGGATTTCTTCTCAAAACTCAATGGGTGCTGAAATGAAAAACCTTTCGGATAACTATTCATTACTTGCTATTCAAGGTCCAAAAGCCGTTGAAGCTATGCAAAGTTTGACTTCTGTAGATTTATCGGCTATAAAATACTATCATTTTGAAGTTGCTGATTTTGCTGGAATTGAGCACGTAATCATTTCTGCAACAGGTTACACTGGTTCAGGTGGATTTGAAATTTATTGCAAAAATTCAGAAGTAGAACAAGTTTGGAACAAAGTTTTTGAAGCTGGTGCAGCCTTCGGAATCAAGCCAATTGGTTTAGCAGCAAGAGATACCTT
>JAIEMH010000363.1 GCA_019752245.1 Flavobacteriaceae bacterium | reverse complement strand
ACCTCGGTTTTGTAGAATTAAATAAATTAAAAAGATTAATCGTAGTCAGATCGAAAAAAGTAAATGTAAATATTTATTTATCTACTGATGGTGGAGTTACCTTTCCTTTATTATTAACTCCTTCTGGTGTTACAAATTCAGGAACTACAACAATTACAGTGCCTAATGTTGCTTCACAAACATGTAGAATTATGGTTAGAGCCAAAGAAAATATTTATTATGCTGTTAATTCAGCAAATTTCATGATTGGTTATATAATTACTAATGTTTGTCAAACTTATAATTATACTACTCCTTTTGCTTTAACGGATGGTTCAGCAACTTTTAATATTAAAAGTATTAATGTTCCTTCAGTATCTGGAACAATTACTGATGTAAATATTAATGTAAATGCTACTCACCCAAATATTCAGAATTTGAATATTGTGGTTTTAAGACCAGGAGGAGGAACAGCTACAATGTATAGTCAAGGTTGTTCAAGTGGTGCTGATATGAATGTAACTTTTGATACTCAAGGAACAGCAATGGTTTGCGCGAGTCCTACTGTAGGTTCTTATCAGCCATCTACCGCAACGGCATTGAGTGCAATGAATGGGTTTAGTCCGTCAGGAAATTGGCAGTTTGGTTTTAGAGATTTAGTTGCTGGTGGTGCTGGTACAATCAATTCTTTTTCTCTAGAGATATGTACTCAGGCTGCAGTGTTGTTAGCTAATGATACCTTCTCTTTTGCTGACTTCTCATTGTATCCGAATCCTAATGATGGTAGTTTTAATGTTAAGTTTAATTCAAGCTCTGATAATGCTATTAACATAGCTGTTTATGATATGAGAGGAAGAGAGATTTTTACAAGAGCTTATCAAAATACTGGATTGTTTGAGCAAAACATTCAATTAGATGCTGTTCAATCTGGAATTTATCTTGTTACTATTCAAGATGGAGATAAAAAGATTGTTAAGAAAATAGTAGTAGAATAATTTTATTTTATTATAAGTAAAAAGTCCCGAGATAATCGGGACTTTTTTAGTTTATAGAAGTTTCTATATATTTTATTATTTGTGGAACTTTGGTTATTGTGAAGTCTAAAGTGAAGTTTAAGTTGTTCTCATTTTTACTGAGTTTTAAGTTTCCTTGTTCAATTTTATAATAGCCTGTTTGTCCTCTGCAGAAACAAAATCTTCCAAAAAGCATTTTAGTTTGTTGTAAATTGTTTCCTGATAAATTTAACTGAGTAGTACTGTTTTTTATTTCAAAAAGAACCTCTTCTCTATAATTTGCATCTTGAAGATCTCCTTTTACATTTTTGTTGTATTGGTATTGAATAACTGTTGTTTCTGGATTGTCTTCTAGTTGCGTATATGTTGATCCAAATTCATCTTGTTTCACTATCAAGCTTTTACCTCTAAATGTCTCAATTGTACATTTGCCATCGCTTGGGCAATGCGATTCTATTTTAGAAACAGGTTTGTTTTCTTCTGAATTTTTCACAATGTCTTTTTTGCTGCTGCAAAAAGAAAATAACAATGCAGCAGGAATTAGGAATAGCTTTTTCATTATTTTGATTTTAATTGTATAAAGATATACAAAAAAGATACCATTATTTGCCATTAAAAGCATTCATGGTTTCACCCAGTCCTGCTAATGCAAATGACGTTATGATTTGAGATGCTAGCTCTAGTCTTTCTGGAAGTTTTGCTTTTTCTTCGTCATTCCATTCTCCTAGGACGTAATCTATTTGTTTTCCTTTTTTAAATTCATCGCTTATTCCAAATCTAAATCTTGGATATTCTGAGGTGTTTAAAAGGAGTTGGATGTTTTTTAGTCCATTATGTCCTCCATCGGTTCCTTTGGTTTTTATTCGTATGGTTCCAAAGGAAAGGTTTAGGTCGTCGGTTATTATTAGGATGTTTTCTTTTGGGATGTTTTCTTTTTCCATCCAATATTTTACCGCTTTACCGCTTAGGTTCATGTAGGTATTGGGTTTGAGTAGCAGTAGCGTGCGTCCTTTAGTTTTGTATTCTGCAATTTCTCCTAGTTTTGCTGTTTGAAACGTTATGTTTTCTTTGTTGGCAAAATAGTTGAGTGCTTTGAACCCAATATTGTGTCGTGTGTTTACATATTCAATGCCAATGTTGCCAAGGCCAACGATAAGGAATTTTTTCATTGGGTCTGTAGTTTGTTTTTCTTTTTTCTGTATTAATTTTAGAAACCAATTCATGAGGTAAAAGTAGGGTATTTGTTTTGAAATTGAAAATTTTGGAGAAATGGATTGCCGTCTAACCCTGATTGGAGCAAGTATCCTCGAAGAGATACTGTGGAAAGCAGGATTAAGGATTGCAAGAATTTCTGCTGTTTCGTTTCTAAATTATAGGGCATAAAAAAAAGCACCAGTTTCCTGATGCTTTCTTGTATTGGATAAAGAAATTATTTTTTCTTTTTTGCTCCACCTTTTTCTGCTTTTGCAGCTTCTTGAGCCGCTTTCATTGCAGCACGTGAGATCTTCACTTGAGCAACAACAGTATTGTCTGGATGCATTAATTTGAAATTGTTTGTAGCTAATTTAGTTACATACAATTTGTTACCCATTTGTAATTCAGAGATGTTAGCTTCTACAAAATCAGGAAGATTTTTAGGTAAAGCTTTCACTTTTAATCTTCTTTGGTTAAGGTTTAATACGCCTCCTAAAAGTACACCTGGAGAAGTTCCTGTAATTTTAACTGGTACTTCCATAACGATTTCTTTGTCGTCACTTAATTGGAAGAAGTCAATGTGTAAAATTGCATCTGAAACTGGGTGGAACTGGATGTCTTGCAAAATAGCATTGTAGGTTTTTCCAGCTAATTCAATCGCAACTGTGTGCGCGTTTGGAGTGTACACCAAGCTTTTGAATGCTTTGATTTCTGCTGTAAAATGCACTGGCTGACTTCCTCCGTAAATAACGCAAGGAACCATTCCAGCATTACGTACCGCTTTGGTTGCTACCTTGCCCACGCTTTCTCTTTCTGATCCTTTAATTGAAATTGATTTCATTGTAAAATATATAATTATTAATAATTCGTTTTAATATCAATAGCGATTTCAAAAATCAATTTCAAAAATCAATTTCAAAAATCAATTTCAAAAATCAATTTCAAAAATCAATTTCAAAAATCAATTTCAAAAATC
>JAIEMH010000129.1 GCA_019752245.1 Flavobacteriaceae bacterium | reverse complement strand
GTAAACAGCAAGATGCCGATGAAGTTGCTAATGGAACAGAAGCTAAAATTAGCCAACCTAAAGATTCTACAATTGTAGGTGCAGATAAAGATGAAAACGGATGTTTGGCTTCGGCTGGATATACTTGGTCTAAACTGAACAAGGAATGTGTAAGAGCTTTTACCGGCATTCAATTAAATCCTACCGAAGATGTTGCAACAGAGGATGTAACACTTTGTGCTTATGTTTTATTTAATGAATCTGGCGATAAAGCAGAAGTTTTTCTTCCAGACGAAAAATCATTTATCCTTACAAGAGCATCCGAAGGAAAACCTTGGATTTATAAAGACTACCAATTGGTTCCTTGGAAAGGATATGTGCTTAAAAAAGCCGATAAAGTTTTGTTTTCTGGTGATGCCGAAATTGGAAATAAAGTGACCGGAAGCGATAATCCAGAAGGTCAAGAATAATATATCTATTGAACCAAACAAAAAAGAGTCTCGTTTTTAATGAGACTCTTTTTTAGTTTATTATTTCAACCAATTTTTAAAATCATAAAAGTTCTGAGGCGAAATTCCGTGACCAATTGGATATTCTTTATAGACAACATCAATTCCTAATTGTTGCAACGCTGGTGCGGCTTTTCTTGCCCATTCCACTGGAACTACTTGATCAACTGTTCCGTGTGATGAAAAGATTTTCAAATTATTAAAATCATTCTTTTCATAACCCAATTTTGCCATTTCTAAATTCAAATAACCGCTCATAGCAACAACACGTTGAATTTTTTCTGGATAAGAAAGTGCAATAGCATAACTCAATATGCAACCTTGACTAAAACCAACCAGAGTAACATTAGACGCATCAATGGCATAGTTAGCAATCAATTCATCAATAAAAGTAGCAATTAAATCTCTAGATTGTTGTGCTTGTGCAACATCAGAAAATTTGTTTTCATCTGCGTCAAAATTTATAGCATACCAAGCATAGCTTCCATACATTAAATCATAAGGAGCACGAGCAGAAATCACATAATATTCATCTGGCAATTCTGAGGCAAAAGAAAATAAATCTTCTTCATTGCTTCCATAACCATGAAGTAATAGCAATAACGGATTTTTTTCTAATTTTATTTTAGGTTCACGAACTAAATGATGTAGTGATAAATTCATAATTTATTGCATTTTTTTATTTTTAAAGGCTTCATTTTTATTATTGTATCGTCAGATTGTAAAACTTCTAAGGCATCAGCATAAAACCATTTTCCATCTTTTTTTTGAAGATAATCTCCAATTATATTTGGGTCTAATTTTTCTCCTTCTGAATATTCAAAAGCAGCTTCGTGAATTGAAAAGTGGTTTATCATCTTCCAATTGTTGTTGCATAATGAGTAAATCTTGCAACTGTTTAAATTACTAAAATCGCAATAATCAATCACTAATGCAATTTCATCTTTCTTGTCGTTATTGTTATCTCCAATATTTATTAGACAATAAACTCCAAAACTAGTTCCTAAATCAAGTTCTTTAATTTTTTTGTTAGATGATTTTAACGATGTTCTAATTGAATTTTTAAAGTAATAATCAACCGTTTTGTCATAATCATCTATAAAAGGAATTTCAGTTATAATGGAATCTTTTTCTCCAGAAGTATGAATTTCAAATAAAGTATCTGCTTTTTTATCTCCGTCAAAATCACCAATAATAGATTTACGTTCTAATTGTTCAAGTTGCATTTCCTTTTTAGTTGCATGTTTAAATCCAACTAAAAGAAAAATTGAAAGCAAAAGTAAGAGCGATTTACTTTTCATTAAATGTTATCAAACCATTTTTGAAACAATTTTCCAAGAAGTGGAAGTGGAGTTAATTCGCCTTTTGCAGCAGTAAAAATACCATAAATTGTTAAAACAGAAATGAAAATCCACATGGGCGCAGCAACCATAATACTTTCAAAGTAACTTATAGAAACGCCAAGTGTTATAAAGGTTAAGGTCAAACCCAATCCTTGTCGGATGTGAAATGACGCAAACTGATTTTTCTTTTCAGAATTCATAGAAAGCGCTATTAATACGCCAATGATTAATATATAACTTGTTATTGCTGTCGCTTTTCCTTCTTCAATAGTTTGCTTGTCCATTATTTTTTTATGAAATATAAATTTTATTTTTTTTATAGTAAATCAAATTTTAATTAAAAATTACTTCATACAGAACTATAACAATAAAAATTAGTAAAGCTACAATACCAATATAAAATCTTAAAGTCATGATGTTTTCAAAAGAATTATTTTTGTTGACGTCTTCTTTCATCTTGATTAACTTAAAATTAATTGTCCGTTGTTATAAATTCCAATAACTTTTCCTTTCATTTTTGCACCAAGAAAAGCTGAATTTTTAGATTTTGATAAGATGTTTTCTTTAGAAAAATTCCATTCTTCATCTGTTGTAAATAATGAGATATTAGCTGAATTTCCTTCAGCAATTTCCGATTGATTTAGATTAAAAATAGCTCTTCCAGAAGTGAATTTTTCTACAATTTTTTCTAGCGGTAAAACGGTTAACAAAGCACCAAAAGCACTTTCCAATCCGATGGTTCCATTTTTTGCCAAATCAAATTCCATTTTTTTATGTTCAATATCCATCGGATTATGATCTGAGGTAATGACATCAATCGTATTGTCTAAAACGCCTTTTAGTAAAGCTATTCTATCTGCATCGGTTCGCAATGGAGGCGAAACTTTGAAACGAGTATCAAATCCGTCTAGTTTTTCGTCTGTCAAAACCAAATTATGAACAGCAACGCTACATGTTACTTGCAATCCTTTAGCTTTTGCATCGCTAATTAATGCAACCGATTTTGCAGTTGAAATAGTCGGAATGTGTAATTTTCCACCTGTGTATTCCAAAAGAAATAAGTTTCTAGCAACAATTAATTCTTCTGCCAAGTTCGGAATTCCTTTCAATCCCAATCGTGTAGAAACAATGCCTTCGTTTACAACACCGCTTCCTTTTATTTTTTCGTCTTGACAGAAGGCTAGAACCAGTCCATCAAAATCTTGTACATATTGCAAACCTATTTTTAATAAATTAGCATTTGATAAACGATCGAAAATCGAATAAGTTCTCAATTGATTGTTGTTGTTCATTATGAAGAATCCAAATGGCAAAAGTTCACTGGAAAGGTCC
>JAIEMH010000354.1 GCA_019752245.1 Flavobacteriaceae bacterium | reverse complement strand
GTCTAAGTATGTTGTTGTTAAAAAGATATTTTCCTGATTTTCCATGATAAACAGAACATTTTCCAACAAGATTAGGAGCATTACGGGTATTATAGATAAAGTCACCATCATCTAATGTTGATTTTATTATCTCATCTTCGGTTGCATCAACATAACTTACTTTAGTTAAATCTAGTTGACCATTCCAATTAATTGCATCCATTTTGATGTACGGATATGGATGTAGCTTACTTCTTTTTTCACCTTGTTCAATTTTACTTTTAACTATTCCCAATTGAGTATCAATTACAATCTCACTAAGAGTTATAAAATCATAAGAAGATTCATTTATCAAATTACTTTTATATCGCTCACCACTCAAATTATAATCCCCACTTTTTCCAATTTCGGTTTTACTTACTGCTTGTGCTAAAGTGCTATTTTCAAAAGGTTTGCCTTCAATGCAATTTTGTCTAAATGTTTTTAAAGTTGCAACTGCTTCTTCCAATTGTCCTCCTTTTACAGCGTTACGCTGAGAACCTAAACCATAGCCATCGTTGTCTATTTTTACAAATAAAACGTCTTTGGTTTTCTTAGCTAAATCGGCATCCATCAATAAAATTGAGGTTTTTACACCACTGTACGGGTTAAAAACACCAGCAGGTAAACTCACAACTGCATATAAATATTTATCAACTAACATTTTACGTAAGGCCTTGTATGCAGTGCCGCTTTGAAAGATAATACCTTCGGGCACAATAATTCCTGCGCGTCCTTTTGGGTTTAAATGTTCAGCAATATAATCAACAAACAATACTTCGCTTCGGTTACTACTTATGGTAAATTTTTTGTGTGGTCTGATACCGCCTTTCGGGCTCATAAACGGTGGGTTGGCTAATACCACATCGAAGGTTTCGTTCCAACGGTCTTCACTACTTAATGAATCGTATTCGTAAATATGCGGATCTGAAAATCCATGTAAATACAAATTCACCAAACTCAAACGCACCATATCGGGTGATATGTCGTATCCTACAAAATTTTTAATTAATCGTTTTTGTTCGTCGGGTGTTAAATTTTTTCTTGTTGAGACGCCATGCATGGCGTCTCTACGGTAATCATTACCATTATTGGTAATGTATTTAAACGCAGAAATCAAAAAACCTGCCGTTCCACACGCTGGGTCAAGAATGGTGTCATTTTTATTTGGGTCAACAGCAGCCACCAAAAAATCAATAATATGGCGCGGTGTTCTAAATTGTCCTGCATCACCTTGCGAACCCATTACCGATAATAAATATTCAAAGGCATCGCCCAATTTTTCGCTATGCGTGTATTCAAATTCGCTTATGGTTTTTAAAAACATTTTTAAGGTTTCCGGGTCACGATATGGCAAATAAGCATTCTTAAAAATATTAGAAAACAATTCGGGAATGTTTGGGTTTTTAACCATTCCTTCAATCGCTTCCGAATATAATTTTAGCATTTCGGTGGCGCTAACTTTGGTGTCAAACAAATTATCCCAACTGTATTTCTCAAATTGAACTACAATTTCTTTCTTTGGGTCGTTGGGGTCAGGAATTTTATAATCTGAAAAGAATTTTGCCTTTCCGCCCAATTCAATGGCTTCTTTATCCATGTCGTCCATGAATTTATAAATCAGCGCAATGGTAATTTGTTCTATTTGCGATTTTGGGTCTGGTAATTTACCTACCAAAATATCACGGCAATCATCAATTCTTCTTTTTGTTATGTTATCTAACATTGTTTGTTTTTGTTTTTATTTCATCGTAGAGACGCCATGCATGGCGTCTCTACAACGGTCATATTTAATACAACCATTTTTTATTTATTAAATTCATCATCAATCCATTTTTTAGGATTGTCAATAATATATTTCGAAATTACATCATACGATTGTGGATTTCTTATTATATGGTCATAAAATCGAGCTTGCCAACCAAAATCAGGATTAATTCTTTTTGCCTGAACCGTAACCGCCGATTTAAAACCTCTAATAATGGATGATAAATTTTTGGATTGTGGACCAAATTCGTTTATGTTTTCATTATGGTCATTAATTGAATTATATTCATTGTTTCCAATAAATAGAACCCCATGAAAATGATTTGGCATTACCACAAATTCACCTAATTCTAAATTCATGTCAGGCCGTATCTCAAGCGTTTTTATCCATTCCTTTTCAACAATTTGTCCAATTTCTGAATAAATCATTTCATCATTTGTTACCGTTCCAAAAAAACATTCTCTGTTAGCGGTACATATTGTTATATAATAAACACCTCTATTAGAATAGTCCCAGTTTTTTAATCGTGCCGATGCTATTCTGTATTTATTATTGAATTTTGCCATTAAGCAGCAAAATTATCAAGGTTTATGTAATCTTTAATATATACAGGAATCACTTCTCTGTATTTAGTAGCAACCTCTTTAAATTGTGAAATTGTCAATGTAGGATTGGTTTGCAACGATTGAAAATCTTTATTTTCAATTATTTGCCTAATATCTTGGTCAACGATGTATGCTTTAAAGAAATATTGTAATGCTCTAATATTGACATCTTCTTCTGGAGGATAGATGGAAATGAATTTATCAAATTCTTCATCCAGCAATTCATCTTTAGATTTAAATTTTGGTATGATTCCAAAAATCTTTTCTACCATTTCACGAATAGAAACTTTACGATCAATTTTAGCAGCTTTACGTAGTTTATCCATGTTGAAATATTCATTTGGCTTGTCTAGAATTTCATTTTGAATATGGCTAACTATAAATTCCCAATTGCCAAGTTCTACATTTTTTTTTATAATATCGTCCATTACAATTCTATCCTCAAACTTTTGGAAAAGCATACGGTCAATCTTCATTCCTTCAAGACCAATTTCTTTTTCTTCCATTAATTGTAAAATATCAGCTCTCTCACTTTCATATTTTATAATTTTTTTAGTTTCTCCTCCATCAATTGATGAACGTTCTCTTGTTTTAGGAAGTTTTAAAACTTCGTCATAATCAAACTTTTCTTCAAAATATTCACAATTAGCAAAGAAATCAAAAAGTTTAAAATTTTTCTTGTCATGCTGAATGATCTCTTCTTCATTCAATTCATTTTTATGTTTAAAAGTAAAGGTGTGTTTTCTTGTTCCTCGTCCTTTTATCTGCACAAAATCG
>JAIEMH010000033.1 GCA_019752245.1 Flavobacteriaceae bacterium | reverse complement strand
TTTTTCTAAAACTATACTATCGTGAAATAGTTGTCCGTCACTCATTAATGGCCAATGGTTGTGAATTAATCCGGCATTTAAACCAGCTACAAATCCGCCATAGATAATTTGAATAATTAGAAAAACTATTGCAACTCTTGCTATTTTTCTTAAAGGAACAATTACTTTATTTTTGTCTGGATAGATCAAATCTAATGCAACCCAAAGTGTGTAAGCAAAGGTTATAAAAGCAAAAGTTAAGTGTAATGAAAGTCTAAAATGACTCACATCTGGATTATCAATCAAACCACTTTTCACCATAAACCAACCCAGAAATCCTTGAAAAGCTCCCATTCCTAAAAGAATCGTACATTTTTTTATTGTAGAGGTATCGAGTTTTTTCTTTATTAAAAAGTACACAAACGGTACAAAGAAAACCAAACCAATAATACGTCCAATAAACCTATGAAACCATTCCCAGAAGTAGATAAATTTATAATCTGAAAGTTGAAAATCATTATGAATATTGATTTTTTGATACTCAGGAAACTTCTTGTATTCATCAAACGCTGCTTGCCATTTTTCTTCTGTCAAAGGCGGAAAAGTGTCTGTTACCAAATGCCAATCCGTCATGGAAAGTCCTGAATTCGTTAGGCGTGTAATTCCACCAACAGTTACCATTATAAAAAGTAAAATACAACCTGAAAGTAGCCAGTAAACGACTGATTTATTATTCTTCATTTTAGAAGTAAATTTTATGCAAAATTATTTTTATTCCTTTGATAAATCTATTCAACAAAAGTTAATCTTTACTTATTGTTTTCAACTTTTTTCAATCCTAATTTTTCTGCTCTTTTCATCACAAAATCGTAAGCAGCTTGATATTCATTTGGAATTTTTCCGTCCAAAATAGCTTCTTTTACTGCTTCTTTTAGCATTCCGATTTCTCTTGAAGGTTTTAAATTGAAAATCTCCATAATCTCTTCACCCGAAATTGGTGGTTGAAATTGACGTACATGATCACGTTCTTCAACTTCTATAATTTTCTTTCGAACAATGTCAAAATTATCGTGATATTTTTTGAATTTCTTTGGATTCTTTGTGGTGATGTCTGCTTCACAAAGTGTCATTAAATTATCAACATCTTCACCAGCATCAAATACTAAACGTCTTACAGCTGAATCAGTTACAATGTCTTCTGCTAGAATAATTGGTCGTGAACTCATGGTGACCATCTTTTGAACAAACTTTAATTTATTGTTCAATGGCATGTGTAATCGTTCAAAGATTTTCTTTGCCATTTTTCCGCCAAGAAATTCGTGTCCGTGAAAGGTCCAACCTTGTTTTTTGGTAAATTTTTTGGTTGGTGCTTTTCCGATATCGTGTAATAAAGCCGACCATCGTAACCATACATCATCTGTGTTCGGACAAATATTATCTACAACTTCTAGTGTGTGATAGAAATTGTTTTTGTGCGTGTGTCCTTCAATTTCTTCAACATTATTCAACGCAGTTAATTCGGGTAAAATAATGTCTAAAAGTCCGGTTTTGTATAAAAGTAAAAATCCGATTGATGGTTTATCAGTTGATAGAATTTTGTTTAATTCATCTACAATTCGTTCGCCAGAAATGATTTTGATTCGTTCTTTATTTCGAGAAATTGCTTCCAATGATTCGGCTTCAATTTCAAATTTTAATTGTGTTGCAAATCGGATTCCACGTAACATTCGCAATGGATCATCGGAATATGTAATATCTGGGTTTAAAGGCGTTTTGATAATTTTATTTTCCAAATCAGCTAACCCATTGAATGGATCAACTAGTTCGCCATAATTTCTTTCATTCAAAGAAAAAGCCAAAGCATTTATGGTGAAATCGCGACGATTTTGGTCGTCTTCCAATGTTCCATTTTCTACAATTGGATTTCGACTTTCTTGATTGTAGCTTTCTTTTCTCGCACCAACAAATTCAATATCAATTTCTTTGTAACGAAGCATTGCTGTTCCGTAATTTTTAAAAACTTGAACTTTAGGCTTATTAGGAATCAATTCTGAAACCTTCAATGCCAACTCAATTCCAGAGCCAACTGCAACCACATCAATATCTTTTTTGAAATCTCTTTCAAGAAGAAAATCGCGAACAAAACCGCCAATAACATAACTATCAACATTAAGTTCTTGACTTGCCTGTGCAATTATTTTGAAAATTGGGTTATTTAGTGCTTTTGTGTAATTCATTGTATTGATTTCAATTTCAGTTTAATAAACTGAAAACTGTGACTGCGACTGCAAACTATTTACGTATGATTTTAACCTGATTATCAAGAGAAAGTTTGATAATTGTTGATGGATTTTTACAAACTTTATCGTGATGCAAATTTACTACATAGTCCACACCATTTATAATTTCTGGACTAATTTCTTTAAAAGTTTTCGGAGCAAACATACCAGATATATTAGCAGATGTAGACACCAATGGTCGTTTCATGCGTTCCATTAATTTAAAACAAAATGGCTCTTTTACCAATCTAACTCCCAGTGTTTTATCTTCTGCGATAATGTTTGGAGCAACATTTCTAGGATTGTCTAAGATTAATGTTGTAGCTTTTTGTTTTTCAAGTTCACCATCGCTTGGGTTAGATAAATCCCAAATTTCCCAAGCTAAATCAGGAACTTCTTTAAACACATTATACATCATTTTCTCGCTGTTCATCAGTACAATCATACTTTTAGAATCGTCGCGCTGTTTTAAAGCATAAATTTTTGCAACAGCATCTGCATTAGAAGCATCGCAACCAATTCCCCAAACAGTATCTGTTGGATAAAGAATAATTCCGCCTTCTTTTATAACTTCGTATGCGTTGTGAACTTCTGTGTTGATATCGCTCATAATCTAATTTTCAAGTTTGCAAAGATATTTATTAAAAACTAAAACTCAATCATTAAACTTTGGATTATATGATGTGTTTTTGATAATTCTAAATCGCTATATTTGCACTAAATTAGATTCGATAACTATGTTAAATGACAAATCAATATTAATAACTGGTGGAACAGGTTCACTAGGAAAAGAACTTACTAAAACTATTTTAAGCAAATGGCCAAACGTTAAAAGATTGGTTATTTATTCTAGAGATGAGCAGAAACAATATCAAATGGCTCAGGAATTTCCAGAATCACAATATCCTGCTATTCGCTAT
>JAIEMH010000172.1 GCA_019752245.1 Flavobacteriaceae bacterium | reverse complement strand
TTAAACATGCTTGTAGGGTTACAACCATCAACAACTTATTCAGTTCAAGTTGCTGTATTTATCAGCGGAGAATGGGGACCTTATGGTAAAACTTGTACCATTACAACACCAATCTCAACAGCTAAAACAAACAGTACTAACGAGATGCTAATTCAAACAGATTTTAATGCAATTGCGTTCCCGAATCCGTTTGCTAATAATTTCAAACTAGATGTTATTACAAACCAACAAGAAGGAATTGTGATTAAAGTTTATAATATGGTAGGACAAATTGTAGAAACCCAAATAACAACTATAATGGATCTTCAATCTCTGGAAATTGGTGAAAAATACCCTTCAGGAGTATACAACATAATTGTATCGCAAGGAGAGCAAACTAAAACAATACGCGTGATGAAACGATAATTAAAAACCAATAACCTTAATTAACTATAAAGCCCACTTTTATAGTGGGCTTTATTTAATATTAAATACAATGATTTGTATAAACACATGAAGGTCTGCATCAATAGCATTAGTCATGAAACCAATAATCTTTTTTATAAATTTTTAATTTGTAGCTAAAAATTAAACTTATGAAGCAATTTTCAATTGTAATAATCATCGCTACAACACAAATAAAATCATTTTAAACAAAATAATTTCAGGTAGTTATAAATAAAATGGATTAATTTTCAATTTTTTTAAAGAGCCTTGCAACTTCAATAAGATTAGTAGTTTTTGTCTTTAAAAATATTCTTTTTTTATAAGTACTTATTGTGGTCATAGCCAAATTCATTTTTTGGCAGATAGCAGTATTTGTAATACCATTAACCATCATTAGAGCAATTTCATATTCACGTGAAGAAAGTGTTTCGATTGACCTTAAAGTTTTTGCAACAGAAGAGGCTGCTTTTCCACTTGGAACATTTAAACGCACTTTTTTGGTGAAATAAGAATTGCCATACAATGCCAATTTTAAGGCTGCTATAAAATAGGATTCTGAGCAATTTTTTAACAATAAAAAATCTACCCCTATCTTGGAACATTGCGACTTAAAATCAGAAGATTGTACATCAGAAATTACAAATAACTTACTTTTTGATTGAAGTGTTTTTATTTTTTTTAATGTAACAAAATTAAACCTGTTGTCATAAAATAAATCAATAATAACAACATCATAAATGTTTTTTTCACACTCTTCCAAAACAATTTTGTGACTATGAACCATAACGACATCTATTTCTGTGAAATTAGAATGCATTATTGTTTGTAATCCTTTTCCATAAAAAAAAAGAGAATCATAAAGCAATATCTTTTTCATGAATTAATGTTGTTTAACATATTATTTTTTTTATCATTTTACGACGAAACTTCAATTTCAATTTGAGAACCTTCAAACAAAAACACACAATGCGAGACAATGCATTCCGTGCAATAGGCACACAGTAATTCTATCTTTTAATTTAACATAGTTAAATGATGACGATAGTAAAAATGAATGAAATTAAAAAGTTGATTTAATTCATAAAGTAAAGAAAATTGATTCTTTATAAAAACCTCTATGTAGTAAATGAGAAAGTAAATGTTATAAATGTCATAAATATTGTAAATGAAACATTGCTGACTGTCCCAATTATATAAAATAAATACCATTTATGAAATAAGTTCAACTCTTATTACATAGCAACTCGAAACTAGTACTTTTTAAAATAATTTTAGTTCAAATTTAAATCATCATGAAAAAAATATTCTTATTTACAACAATAGTTTATTCAACAATGCTTGTTGCACAAACGAATTCTAAAATAAACGATTCAATAGCTGAAAATCTGAACAAATGGACATTTGAAGTTGCTGCAGGTCAATTAAAGGGCATTTATCCATTTGCGGATGGCTATTTTTCGAGTAATTCAAATAAAAAAATTGGAACTTTAGACATAAACAGTTTCTCAATTGGTTCTAGGTACTCTTTAAGCTCAAAATTCGGAATCAAAATCGGGTTGCATTACGAGCAATTAAAAAACCTAAGCAACAACAGTTTACCATTTAAAATGAAACAAATTGGAATTTCATTTCAAGGTGTTGTAAATGCAAGTCGTCTTTTAAACATTGAAAAAGAATTGGGTAGATTTGGCATTTTAGTTCATGGTGGGTTAAAAATCGACCAGCTAACATCAAAGACACCAAATACCTTGAACAATTTTGACTACAATAAAAAAGAATTAAATGGCGGATTACTCTTGGGCATAACTCCTCAATATAGAGTTTCCAATAAAATAGCTTTTTTTGCTGACATAACCACTCAAAACAACTACAGACAGCATTTTAATTGGGACGGCAGTTTATCAAATCTATCTGAAAACAATATGAAAGGACAAGCAATTTCAACAGCAATCGGACTGACATATTCGCTAGGAAAAAATCAAATACATGGCGATTGGTCGAAAATTAAAGATGAAAATACAATAAAAATAGACCAACTAAACAAGCATATAGATGCCATAGAAACACTTATGAATGATTCTGACAAAGATGGCGTTGCTGATCATCTAGACCAGGAAAACAATTCAGTAGCAGGAGTTGCTGTTGACTCCAGAGGCAAAATGGTGGATGGTAACAGAAACGGTGTGCCAGATGAACTTGAAAGATACATTGATAATAAAATAAATAAGGACAACGTAACCGACAAACCTAATACAAACACATTAGAAAATCTTATTGACGGCGAATATGTCGCCGTTTATTTTGAGCCAAACAAAGCAATACCAACAAATAGCGCAACACAAGGTTTAAACTTCATAAGAACATTTCTCAAAGCAAATCCAGAAACTAATATATTCATTATTGGTCATGCTGATGAAATTGGATCTAATGCTAAAAATAATGAACTTGCTGAAGGAAGAGCTATTGCGACAAAAGAAGTGCTAACAAAATCAGGAATTGATCCAAAAAGACTCATTATTAAAGCAGAAAGTGAAGATAAACCTACAGATACATCCTCCACTAGGTCTAGAGATCTTGTCAGAAAAGTTACTTTTAAAATAGTGCGCTAAACAAACTTAAACCCTCTCTCAAGAGGGTTTTTTTATACAGCATACTACTTAGATTTTTAATCAATAGCTTTTTTTTTATCCAAATCATTAAAAATTATATTTTAGAATATAGAAATAAGTTACTTACTTGAAGTCGTCGATTCTCT
>JAIEMH010000237.1 GCA_019752245.1 Flavobacteriaceae bacterium | reverse complement strand
TTCATTTTAAGTTCATTTAAAAATTGGAATTTATATTAATAGTTTATCTATAAATAAAATCTTTGATTTCATATGGTATAGGAATCTTATTAGTTAAATAATACTCTGCAATAGCATCTTCTAAATAGTCATAAATATCTTTTTGCATTTCAGGTGTGTATGTCTTATTTCTCTCAGGATTAGATTTTAAAACATTTATCTTTTTAATAATATTTTCTGTAATAATCTCATTGTCTTCAAGTACTTGAAATAGTGAACTCAAATCTGTTCTTGTATTGTTTCTGTTTCTTGCACTTGTCTCGTCTAATACCTTGTTTAAATAGTCGTTAACCACTTTTTTAGTAATAAAAGTGATAGGTTTTTCTTCGTCAAGTGATTTTTTGAATTTTCTAATTCGTAATTCAAAATTTTTGTATGAAGTATCACTAATAGAACTTTTTTTAATTTTTAATGCAATATCAAAAGCTTCTTTTATGGTAGGAATGTTTTCCTCATTTTCGATAATTTGATTTTCTTGTAGTAAAGGTTTTTCAATTTCAGCAATAATTGGAGTAGGTTTAACTTCAATTGTTTTTTGAACTTTTATTGGATCATTTTCATTTAAATCAAGTTCGTGATTATCTTCGTAAGGATTGAAACCCTTTTCGAGTAAAAATTCCAAAGCATCTCTTAAAGTTTTTAGATAATTATATCTGTCCGTTTTGTTTTTAAAACGATTTGCTCCACCTTTTATATTTGGCATACGAGTTAATTTTCCCGTAACCGAATCTCGATAACTGTAATAAATATACCAATTTTTTGTAAGAGCATTCTTTTTCTCTTGTTCACTAAGTTTACTCCAATTGTTAATATCTACTCCGCCAGTAGAAATTTTTGGTATCGAAAAATTCTTCTTTAGTAACAATTTTTTGAAGGTGTTTAATTGAAAATCGTGTACTGAATTGTGTACTTTTTGTAAATGTATAAAAATTTTAGACATAAAAAAACGGTTTAGTGTACACTAAACCGTTGATTTCTAAAACTTAAGTCTTGTAGCGAGAGAGAGATTTGAACTCTCGACCTCAGGGTTATGAATTGTAATTATGCTAAATTTTTGTTATATAATCAGTCTTTACAATACGATAAACAATATACTTTTTATAAATTATGTGATGTTTTATGTTATGATTGAAGTTGAAATTATTTTATAAATTAGTCAACTCTATACTGTCTTTAGTTCTAAAAACCTTGTCGTCATAACTGAAGATCCAGTTCGGATTAACTCGGTATATTTTGCAAATACTTTCAATATGTACTATTGTAAAATGACTGGTACCATTCTTTATTTTAGTCATTGTTTGTTCCAAAATTGAAATATCATTACAAAATTGCCTTTGGTTTATAATCTTCTTTTGAAAGATTAATACATCCATCAATCGAAGTATTCTTATATCAACATTGTTCATTTCATTACATTTTTAATATGCAATTAAAATAAGTAAGAAACTCTGCAGCATCTTTATCTTTAACCTTAAACTCAGTATTTGATAAAGTAAATTGTAAAATTTTATTCTCATTAATCTTTAAAGAAATTGCTTTATCAAAATCTAAGCAAGCAGTATATGTGTACATTCCGCTAGAGCTATATTTTGAATCTACCTTAATATCTTCAAAGCGTAATATTTCTCCATTATCCAATTTTATATAAAGACCTTTTGAATTATAGTTAGAAGCAGAACCATATCCAGTAAAAACTATATAAGATGATGTCTGTTCTTTTTTTGTAATTTTTATAGCATCTAAAAAACCATTTAACTTATAAGTTCCGCTTACTGCATTAATTCTACTTTTGTAAGGGGTTTTAATGGTTCTTACGTCTTTCATTTCATCGTAAGTATTTTCTATTTTATCGCATTGAGAAAACCCGTATTGAAATACTAGTAATAATAAAATAACTTTTTTCATAATTTTTAATTTATAAGGTTAAAATAAGTGGCTTGAAGCCTGAACTTTAAATATTGATAATATACTACTTTTTTTAATTTGTTGTGGAGGAAACTCATCCTTTTTGCTGTCAGTTGGCTTACTTATTAAAGTAAAAGTATCGTTAGTTTCTCCTTTTGTAATAACCTTAATCATTCTAAAGTTATCATTGGTAACGATTGCATAAATTTCTCCAAAAGGGAAAAAATCCATCCAATTGTTTATTTTTATTAAACCAATTGCGTCACCATGACAAATCACCTTTGCCATTGACTGCCCAGAAGCTCTTACGACATAATCACATCCTTCAAAAAAAGGATGACTAATATACGAGCTTGGTTCTTTCTGGGTATAATTCTCTACAGCCACGAAGCTTGCGGTAAAATCTACGTCGTAGTAAGGCACGCCAGATTTATTTAATGTCGTTTTTGAATCCTCTTTTTGTTTTGCATAATTGTTATATAAATAGTTATGTAGTATTTCAATTGTTTTTTTATTCGGATTTTTTGTGGTTCCGTTTAATATTTTATCAATACCAACCTGCGTCAATCCAGTATCCTCCGCTATCTTATACCCAGTAAGGCCTCTAGAACGAATCTCTTGTATTATTCCTGATATTTCCATAATAGTTATTTAAAATCAATCTAAATATCATTAATTTTTATATAAAAGTTATATGTTATTTAAATAAGAGTTATATATTTGTACCACACAACAACAAAGGTATAACAATTTTAATACCAATGTTTAAAATTTAGATCAAAAGTTATTTGACATACTGGATTTAAGATTTGAAATTAAGTCTATAAATACGCAAAACTGCAAGCGACAATATAAAAATTGAGAATGCGCCATACGTCAAAAAAATACTCTTAAATATTAATAGAGGGCTATGTTGGTTTGGTTTTATGCGAAATACGATACTGGTTTTAAATCTTAAGAACAACACAAGCCCTTGGCGGATTTGCCGTAGCATCGAAGCAACCAAGGGCACAAAAAAAATAATCATTCAAAACTTTAATAATTCAGATCATGAAAAAAACAATATTCAAAAGAGCATGGTATTTATTTAAAAGATACAGCATCACATTTAGTCAAGCATTAATAAAAGCTTGGAACGATCACAAAAGAGATTTGTTAGTAGCTATTTATAACAAAATTCCTTCAAAAGCACAATTTGCCAACAAAAAAATTGAAGCTAAAAAAGCATTAAGAAATTTTCAA
>JAIEMH010000234.1 GCA_019752245.1 Flavobacteriaceae bacterium | reverse complement strand
ATTGTAGCCGTAGTTTTGGGTTGTAACAATTTTGAAATCATCGATTTGGGAGTTATGGTTCCGCCAGAAAAAATTATTCAAGCAGCTATTGAACATAATGTAGATATTATAGGATTGAGCGGATTAATCACGCCATCATTAGACGAAATGGTGTATTTGGCAAAAGAATTAGATAAATTAAACATCAAAATTCCGATTATGATTGGTGGAGCGACAACTTCTCGTGCTCACACAGCAGTGAAAATTGCACCAGAATACAAGCAAACCGTAGTTCACGTAAACGATGCTTCGCGTGCCGTGACGGTTGCGAGTAATTTACTTCAAGCCGAAACTAAAGAAGGTTACGTAAAAGCAATTCGTGAAGAATACGACAAGTTGCGTGACGGTTATTTGAATAGAAGTCGCGATAAAAATTTCCATTCGATTGAGGAAGCAAGAAAGAATAAGTTAAAATTAGATTGGGACAATTTTACACCAGTGAAACCAGATTTCATCGGAACAAAAACCGTTGAAGTGGAACTTTCTGAATTGGTAGATTTTATCGATTGGACACCATTTTTTAATTCATGGGAATTGTACGGAAAATATCCTGCGATTTTAACAGACGAAATTGTAGGCGAGCAAGCAACCAATTTATTTGCTGATGCACAAGAAATGTTACAACAAATTGTATCCGAAAAATGGTTAACAGCTAAAGGAATTTTAGGAATTTTTCCAGCAAATACAATCAATGATGACAACATAGAACTGACAACCGACAACCGACAACCGACAACTTTTCTAACGCTAAGACAACAATCACAAAAAACTGCTGGTGCACCAAATATTGCATTAGCCGATTTTATAGCACCAAAAGATTCAGGAAAGCAAGATTATATCGGATGTTTTTGTGTAACAACTGGTTTTGGAGTGGATGAAAAAGCTGCTGAATTCGAAAAACAATTAGATGATTATAATTCGATTTTGGTGAAAGCACTCGGAGACCGATTTGCGGAAGCATTTGCAGAATATTTGCACTTAAAAGTACGTAAAGAAATTTGGGGTTACGCATCGGATGAAAATTTATCGAATCAAGATTTAATTTCTGAAGAATATAACGGAATTCGCCCAGCGCCAGGTTATCCTGCATGTCCAGACCATTTAGAAAAACCAACAATCTGGAAATTATTAAATGTAGATAAAGAAATTGGTGTAACGCTTACCGAAAGTATGGCGATGTGGCCAGCAAGTTCAGTTTCTGGATATTATTTCGCAAATCCACAAAGTAAGTATTTCGGACTAGGAAAAATAAAAGAAGATCAAGTAATAGATTATGCCAAACGTAGAGGAATTTCTACCGAAATGGCAACAAAATGGCTTTCGCCGAATATAGCAGATTAAATTAGTCATAAAGTCAAATGTCAAAAGTCTTAAAGGGTTTTGACTTTCGACTTTTGACTTTCAAACTTTACGACTAAAATTATGAAAGTAACCCAACACATAGAAAACGCCAACGGAAAACCCTTATTTTCTTTTGAAATTCTTCCACCATTAAAAGGACAAAATATCCAATCTATCTTTGACAGTATTGATCCGTTGATGGAATTCAATCCACCATTTATTGACGTAACTTATCATCGTGAGGAATATGAATTTAAGGAATTACCAAGTGGTTTATTGCAAAAGAAAATTGTAAAAAAACGTCCTGGAACGGTTGGAATTTGTGCCGGAATTCAGAATAAATATGATGTAGATGCTATTCCGCACATTCTTTGTGGTGGATTTACAAAAGAAGATACTGAGAATTTATTGATTGATTTGGATTTTCTTGGAATTAATAATGTTGTGGCTCTTCGTGGTGATGCCTTGAAAAACGAAACCTATTTCAGAGCAGAACGTGAAGGAAATGAATACGCAACCGACTTAGTTTTGCAAATTGATAATCTTAACAAAGGAATTTATTTGGATGAAGATTTACAGAATTCGGCTAAAACTGATTTTTGTATTGGCGTTGCTGGTTATCCTGAAAAACACATGGAAGCACCAAGTTTGGATAGTGACATTCATTTCTTGAAGCAGAAAATAAAAAACGGAGCCGATTACATAATCACTCAAATGTTTTTTGACAATAAAAAGTTCTTTGATTATGTAGCAAAAGTTCGTGCTGCAGGAATTACAGTTCCAATTATTCCTGGGTTGAAACCAATTGCGACCAAGAAACAACTGAATTTAATTCCGCATAGATTTTCTTTAGAGTTGCCAGATGATTTGATTATGGCAGTTGTAAAAGCAAAAGACAATGACGCTGTAAAACAAATTGGAATTGAATGGTGTACGCAACAAAGTAAAGAATTGGTTGCTGCTGGAATTCCTGTTTTGCATTATTATTCTATGGGAAAAGCGGAGAATATTAAGGCAATTGCAAAGGATGTTTTTTAATTCTAATTTTTGTAAAAGACAATTACTAATTAGCCCTGATACTGAAATTGTTTGAGCTCTTTTTTATATTGTTGCCTTCAAGCGCCTCAGGCAACAATATAAAAAAAGCGAGTTTCAGTAGCAGGAACATGGAAACCTAAAATACCCAAACATTCGCTACTGAAATTTATCAGGATAAATCCTAAAAATATTCTACTATATTTGTGAACTTAAAATTTTAGGATGAGGAAATTGTACTTTTTGCTTTTATTGCTTTCAACGGCTTGTATAGCTCAAAATAATAGTGACTCTAATGCATTTGATGTAACTTACTTTAGAGGAAATGTCTTGCCTCATACGCCAGATTTGTACCATTTACAAGGTCATCCTGATGGTGTTTTAATAGATTTTATAAGACAAACTCATGGTAGTAAAGAGTGGCATTCTATTTATAATTATCCCGATTATGGTGCTTTTTTCTTATATCAAAACTTTAATAACCCTTATTTAGGAAGTAATTATTCTGTTGGAGGTTTGTATAATTTTTATTTTTTGAATAGGAATGTTAAACTTCGATTGGCACAAGGATTTGCCTATGTAACAAGTCCGTATGATAAAGTTGAAAACAGCAAAAACAAGGCTTTTGGATCAAAAATATTGGCAAATACCAACATAGGAATTTACTTTAAAAAAGAAAATATACTTGAAAGAATAGGTTTAGAAGCCGGAATTCTTTTTACACACTACTCAAATGGAAGAGTTAAATCGCCTAATAGCGGAATAAATACTTTT
>JAIEMH010000209.1 GCA_019752245.1 Flavobacteriaceae bacterium | reverse complement strand
CATTTTATACCGGCCATTGGAATAACACAAGCAATTATAATAATTCAAATTATTATGGTTGTGATTCCTTTGGCACGAAGTATTTCGATGATGGATTGTGCTAAAGGTATTTTTGGGTACGTCATTTTATTATTTTTTGCCACAAAGGCGCTAAGGCTCTAAGCTTTTAATTTATACAAAAGTACAAAGTTATTTTTTGAGTTTAAATTAAACCATTAAGAAAATTAAGTTAATAATAGCGGCCTTATAATTTTTCAAATAACATAAAAATAGTATTTTTGAATCATGGAAATCAAAATTAGACCTTACCAAATTGAAGATACGCAAGCTATTTTAGAAATTATAAATTATAATATTCTAAATTCTACAGCATTGTATGATTACGAGCCAAGAACTTTAGCAAATCAGATTGCGATTTTTGATGACAAACTAAAAAAAGGGTTTCCAATTATTGTGGCTACCGAAAATGAAATCGTAGTAGGATTTGGTTATTATAGTGAATTCCGATTTCGTGAAGCTTATAAATTTACAGTAGAACATTCGGTTTATGCGCATCCAAATCACATTGGAAAAGGCATTGGTAAATTGATTTTAGAAAACTTAATTGATTTAGCAAAAGCTCAAAATCTTCATACAATGATTGGCGTTATTGATGCCGAAAACCAAAGTAGTATAGATTTCCATAAGAAATTTGGGTTTGAAATTGCTGGTACAATTAAAGATTCAGGATTCAAATTTGACCGCTGGTTGCACAGTGTTTTTGTTCAGAAGATGCTTTAGGAGTTTTCAGTAGCAGTCTGCTAAACTGTAAACTACTACTGAAAACTAAAAACTATTTCAATATTTCCTCAAAATTGGGTTTGAAATAATTCGGTCCTTTCAATACTTTTCCGTCTTCTCTATATATTGGTTGTCCGTCTTCACCAAGTTTACTCATGTTACTCCTTTGAATTTCGTCAAACACTTCTTCTATTTTGTATTGTAATCCGTGTTCGATTATCGTTCCACAAAGAATGTAAAGCATGTCGCCCAAAGCATCGGCAATTTCTACAATATCATCATTTTGAGCAGCTTCAAGGTATTCTTCGTTCTCTTCTTTCATTAAATTAAAACGAAGTAAATTTTTATTTTCGCCTAAACTGGCTTTCATATTTTCACTAAATCCAATTTTGAAAGCAGTGTGAAATTCTTTTACAGCGTTGAGTTTATCTTGCATTTTATTTGTAATTAATTTATGAAGCCAAATTACAAATTATGATTTCAATTGTCTAAATTTGTTGAAAAATTACTGAATATGTTCACAACTGGTCAACTGGTATTTGCAGGCTTATTTCTAGTAGCATTTATCATAGCAATGATTTACGCCTACGGAAAAGATAAGGTACTTCACAATCAATTCTATAAAGGAAATTATAAAATATTACTTGGATTTTTTGGTTTTATTATTATTTTATTTTTAATTAAAATATTCTTTAAACATTAATAATCAACATTATAATTATTTGTTTTGTATAAAAATTAATGTAAAAGACTTTCCTTTTTAAGAATCGTTAAACGACAGAATTATTTTATTATATTTACGTCGCAATTTCTTAACCTCTAATGAGAATATTAAAATACATCTTTCTTTTACTTTTTCTCCTGTTAATTGGATTAACCGTTTTTGTATCTACACAAAAAGCAAATTATGATGTTACTAGAAGTAAAGTTATAAAAAATCCAAAAGCTACTGTATTTAATTACATTAATGATTTTAGAAATTGGGAAACCTTTGGTTCATGGATAAAAGATGATACCTCTATGAAATTCAATTATCCCGAACTAACTTCTGGCAAAGGAGCATCTTGTTCTTGGACTAGTGATAATGGTGACGGAAATTTAAAAACTACTTTCATAAAAGATGGCGATAGTATAGCGCAAAAAATGATTAGCAATGGCGAACATTCTGATATTTTTTGGAAATTTAAAGATACTATAGGCGGAACAAAAGTTACTTGGAGAACTAAAGGCACCTTAGATTTTAAGTCAAAAGTTTTGGCTTTTTTTCAAGGTGGAATCAATAGTGTTGTTGGTGATAGTTATGAAAAAAGTTTAGAAAACCTGAATAAAACTTTAGATTATGAAATCAATACTTTCAAAATAAAAGTTAATGGTGTTGTAAACCGCACCGGTGGATTTTATTTGAAACAATTTAAATTTTGTAAGCAAAAAGATGTAGTAAAAAACATCAAAATTATGGTTCCAAGAATGCTTTTGTTTTTTGAAAAGAACAAAATGGTTATGAATGGAAAACCTTTTATTATCTATCATAAATACGATAGAACCAAAGATATTGTTGGATTTTCTGTATGCATGCCTGTGCGAGATTCAATACATATTATGCCTGGAAGTGATATTGAATCGGGTGAATTAAAACCTTATACAGCATTAAAAACAACACTAACTGGTGATTATTCTCATACGCAACAAACTTGGAACGCAGCATATAATTATATTTCAAAAAATAATTTAGTTAGAAATACTTCTTTACAAATTATTGAAGTTTATACTACAAATATGGATGATAATAAAAGTCCATCCAAATGGATTACTGAAGTTTATGTGCCAGTTTTTCCAAAAGCTGTTCCAAAACCTATTTATAGAAAACCTTCTGATTCTACTGCAGTTTCTGTTGCTCCTACACCATCTGCTACTCCATAAATTTCTAAAAAAACATTTTTTTTTTGAATAGATTAAACCTTTTCAGTTATCTTTATTCTAACAGATAAATTGTCGACTTGCAAGAAGAAAAGGATTTTATAAAAGAATTGTTGGAGCCAAAAACGCAGAATGTTGCGTTTCAAAAACTCTTGCGCGATTTTCAGAAACCTTTGTACAATAACATTCGAAATATTGTTTTGAACCACGATGATGCAAATGATGTTTTGCAAAATACATTTGTAAAAGTATTTCAGAATTTAAAAAACTTTAAAGGTGACAGCAAGCTTTTTTCTTGGATGTATCGAATTGCAACCAATGAAGCCATTACTTTTATCAACAATAAAGCAAAGCGAAACGGAACAACTAGCGAAGCCATGCAAACAAATATTGTTGAGAATTTACAATCAGATGTTTATTTTGATGGAAACGATATTCAAATTAAACTCCAAAAAGCCATTATCTTATTACCCGAAAAACAACAATTGGTCTTCAAAATGAAAT
>JAIEMH010000153.1 GCA_019752245.1 Flavobacteriaceae bacterium | reverse complement strand
AATCAAAACTATAGGATTGAATATCAAATTTATTCTTTAAATCAGAATTTGATGAAAGTTTTTCAAATAATTCTTGAGCATCCTTATTAGCTTTTAAAGCGACAATCGAACTTGAATTATCAACTACAATTGGCAATGGCGTTTTAATGGTTTCAAAAGTACTTCTGCTAACAACAGGATTTATCAATAAAAGAAGCAATCCAAAAATAGATAAAAAACGAAGAAAAGCTAAAAGCTTAGTCAAATTTGACCTGCTTTTAGCTTTATAAAAATATTGAAAATAGGATAAACCACCAGCAATTATAACTGATAAAATTAGTAATACGATAGTGGTTTTATTCATTTTTCTAGTTTAAAATTTATGCGGATTAAAAAAATAAACCATTTTAAGTCAACATTCCACCACAAACATTCAACACCTGACCAGAAACGTAAGCACTCATATCTGATGCAAAAAACAAACAAGCGTTTGCAACATCTTCTGGAGTACCGCCTCGTTTTAGAGGAATAGAATCTCTCCAGCCTTGTACAACGTCTTCATTTAATTTAGCAGTCATTTCTGTTTCAATAAAACCCGGTGCAATTGCATTACAACGAATGTTTCTTGAACCCAATTCTAAAGCAACCGATTTAGTAAAACCAATCATTCCTGCTTTAGAAGCTGCATAATTAGCTTGTCCAGCATTACCTTTCACTCCTACTACACTGCTCATGTTTACGATAGAACCTTTTCTGTTTTTCAACATGATTTTTTGTACCGCTTTGGTCATGTTAAAAACCGACTTCAAATTGATTTCAATTACTTTATCAAAATCCTCTTCACTCATTCGCATCAAAAGATTATCTTTAGTAATACCTGCATTATTGATTAAAATATCAATAGTTCCAAATTCAGCTAATACATCGTCAGCCAATTTCTGAGCTTCATTAAAATCAGCAGCATTCGATTTATATCCTTTAGCTTTCACGCCTAAGGCATTTAATTCATTTTCTAAAGCCAAAGCTGATTCGGCAGAAGAACTATAAGTGAAAGCTACATTAGCGCCATGTTGAGCAAATACTTTTGCAATTCCGCTACCAATTCCACGACTTGCTCCTGTAATAATAGCTACTTTTCCTTCAAGTAATTTCATATCTAAAATCTTTTAGTTTGTTTATTGTTGGGCAAATATAAGAAATACAATTTAAGTAAATACTTGTGTTATATGCTAAATTTAGTACAAAAAAAGTTTTCACCTTTTCAACGCAAGTTATTTAAAATTCTGGCATCTAATATAATTAGATAACAATCCATTTTAACCATTTACAAACCAAATTGACTATTCTATGAAGAAACTGAATTTTATTTTTTTAGGAAGTATGGCATTCCTTCTCTTTTCTTGTAACAAATCCGATGATTATCAGTCTGTTGATTCCTATCCAAATGTTGAAGCTACTTTTGCAACTACTATTGATTTAAACAATTTGGCCAATTATGCCAATCAACCTATTCCCAATTACATTACAAAAGACAATTCGACAGCAAATCCCATAACCAATAAAGGAGCAACATTAGGAAGAGTTTTATTTTACGATAAAAATTTATCTTCTAACAATGCAATCTCTTGTGCAAGTTGTCACCAACAAGCCAATGCTTTTAGCGATGTTGTTGTTGCTAGTGCTGGTATCAATGGTTCAACAGGAAGACATGCAATGCGATTAATCAATTCGAGATTTTCTGTAGAGAGTAAATTTTTCTGGGATGAAAGAGCTGCATCGTTAGAAATTCAAACAACCCAACCTATTAGAAATCATGGAGAAATGGGTTTCAGCGGAACAAGTGGTGACCAATCGTTTAGTGATTTAATTACAAAACTTAGTACTATTGGTTATTACAAAGAATTGTTTAAATATGTTTATGGAACCGAAGATATTACAGAAGGTAAGATTCAATTAGCTTTAGGACAATTCATTAGAAGCATCCAATCGTTTGATTCTAAATACGATGCCGGAAGAGCTTTAGCAGCAAACGATGGGCAACCATTTACCAATTTTACAGCGCAGGAAAATCAAGGTAAAAATTTATTTTTAACACCTCCTACATTTGATGCAACTGGCAACCGAACTGGTGGCGGATTGGGATGCGCAGGCTGTCATGCACCGCCAGAATTTGATATTGATCCAAACACAAAAAACAATGGGATTATTGGAACAATTGGAAGCAATGTAATTGACGTAACAAATACACGAGCACCATCCTTAAGAGATTTGGTTAAAGCAGACGGAACCACAAACGGACCAATGATGCACACTGGAGTAATCACATCATTACAAGCTGCTATTGGTCATTATGGAACAATTAATATTGCGCCAGGAAATACAAATCTTGATCCGAGATTAACACCAAACGGTTTTGGACAGCATCTAAACTTAACAGCAACTGAAGTAAATGCTGTAATAGCCTTTCTAAAAACCATGTCAGGAACAAATGTCTATGTTGACAGCAAATGGTCTAGTCCTTTTAGTAATTAAAACTAATACATAATATAATAAAAAAAGCTCCATAATTTATGGAGCTTTTTTTATTATTATAAATCTTAGAATTTAAATTATCCTAAAACTTCTTTTACTTTTTTACCAATTTCAGCAGGAGAATCTACAACGTGAATGCCACATTCTCTCATGATGCGTTTTTTAGCTTCTGCAGTATCGTCTGCACCACCTACAATGGCACCTGCGTGACCCATTGTACGTCCTTTTGGAGCAGTTTCACCAGCAATAAAACCTACAACTGGTTTACGGTTTCCGTCTGCTTTAATCCATTTGGCAGCGTCAGCTTCTAGTTGACCACCAATTTCACCAATCATAACGATACAATTAGTTTCTGGATCATTCATCAACAATTCAACTGCTTCTTTAGTAGTAGTTCCAATAATTGGATCTCCTCCAATTCCGATTGCTGTAGTAATTCCTAATCCTTGTTTTACAACTTGGTCAGCAGCTTCATAAGTTAATGTTCCCGATTTAGAAACAATTCCTACTGTACCTTTTTTGAAAACAAAACCTGGCATAATACCAACTTTAGCTTCTCCTGGAGTAATTACACCTGGACAGTTTGGACCAATTAATCTGCATGCTCTATCTTTAATATAAGCGTAAGCTTTAATCATATCTGCTACGGGAATTCCTTCTGTAATACAAATGATAACTTTAATACCTGCGTCT
>JAIEMH010000027.1 GCA_019752245.1 Flavobacteriaceae bacterium | reverse complement strand
CATAAAAATGTCCTTCTACCGCGTGTGTTGCCCAATCGTTCATTACTTCATCTACGTAGGTTTTTGCTGATTTTGGTTGTAAGCCAAGTGAGTTTCCTGTGAAGTAAATTACATTTTTACCGTTATGTTGCGGAAAAATGAATTGGCTTCTATATTCTTTTAGTTCGTCTTGTTGGTCAAGTTGTTGTGCAAATTGAAGTGTATTTTGGAATGTCATTGTGTAATTTGTTTGTGGTGTAAATGTAGAGAAAAGTTTAAAGGTTTAAAAGTTTACCCTTAAATAAATTCAGAGTTTATGCGTTTAAAAGTTAGTAATTTGGAATTCTAATTTTTTGTAAGACGATTACCATTTAGCCCTGATTACTTCACTTAATATTTATTTTCATAGGAGTTCCGTGAACTTCGTTTGGAATGGAAATCTTTTTCTTTTGTTGCCTTCGAGTGCCTCAGGCAACAAAAGAAAAAGCGAATGCCTTAGGTAACAAAAGAAAAAAGTAGTGCCTCAGGCAACAAAAGAAAAAAGCGAATGCCTTAGGTAACAAAACAAAAAGATTGGAACGGAAAGCAGGAACAAGGTTAATAAAAATACCCAAAAGATTCGCTCCAAAAAAAAATCTCACCATTACTGATGAGATTTTAGAGTATTGAGAATACTAAATTATAATATTAACATTGCGTCGCCGTAAGAGTAGAATTTATATCCTTCTTTGATGGCTTCTTCGTAGGCTTTTTTCATTAAATCGTGACCACAGAATGCCGAAATCATCATTAACAATGTTGATTTTGGTGTGTGAAAATTGGTCACCATTGCATCTGCAATACTGAAATCGTGAGGTGGAAAAATGAATTTATTTGTCCAACCGTCAAACGGATTTAGTGTCCTTTGTGATGAAACAGCGCTTTCAATAGCACGCATTGATGTTGTTCCGATACAGCAAATTCTTTTCTTTTTTGCTTTGGCATTGTTTACAATATCGCAAGCTTCTTGAGTGATTTTTAATTCTTCCGAATCCATTTTGTGTTTAGACAAATCTTCTACTTCTACTGGATTGAAAGTCCCTAACCCTACGTGAAGTGTAACTTCTGCAAAGTCAACTCCTTTAATTTCTAATCTTTTTAAAAGGTGTTTTGAGAAGTGTAAACCAGCAGTTGGTGCTGCTACTGCTCCTTCTTCTTTGGCATAGATTGTTTGATAACGGTCAGCATCTTCTGGAGTTACTTCACGATTGATGTATTTTGGGATTGGTGTTTCACCAAGTTCTGTTAATTTGTTACGGAATTCTTCGTAAGAACCGTCGTAAAGGAAACGCAATGTTCTACCACGAGAAGTTGTGTTGTCGATTACCTCTGCTACTAATGAATCGTCATCACCAAAGTATAATTTGTTTCCGATTCTAATTTTACGAGCTGGATCAACTAAAACGTCCCATAATCTTTGTTCTGCATTTAGTTCACGAAGTAAAAAAACTTCGATTCTTGCTCCGGTTTTTTCTTTGTTTCCAAACATTCTAGCTGGAAAAACTTTTGTATTGTTTAAGATCATTACATCGCCTTCTCCAAAATAATCGATGATATCTTTGAACATTTTGTGTTCTATTGTTCCTTTTTTTCTGTCGATAACCATTAAACGAGACTCGTCACGGTTTTCTGCAGGATATTCGGCTAATAATTCTACTGGTAAATTGAATTGAAAATGAGATAATTTCATTTAAGATAGTTTAAAAGTTTAAGAGCTTAAAAGTTTAAGAGTGATTTTCTTAGTCTTTTAAATTCAGTTTGCAAATATACGATTGTGAGATAGGCGTTGTCAAGTATTTTGCTGTTTATTTTTAAAAGAGCAGCAATATTAAGTCTCTAATAAATTTATAATCATTGTGATTAAACAATGGTTAAATAAAAAAAAGAGATTAAATTTAAAGGAAATAATATTAAATTTGTAGTTACTACCTGTATTTGAGCTACATAATGAAAAATATATTATTCTCTAATGATAATTTTATTCGAACAATTTAATTTTTAATAATATGAAAAAAATAATTATCCTTTTGTTCTTAATTGTTAATAATATTTCAAATGCACAATTCACCTCAAATTTATTTTCTATTGTACACAATTTCAATTCTGGAAATCAAATAAATAGAATTGCAACTATTAATGCCGATTCAGGCTTGGTCACAAATATAAGTAATCAGACCATTGATGGCACTTTTTATTTAACAAGTAGCGCTTTTAACGCCTCTGGAAATAAATTATACTACATATCTAATAATTCATCAATTGTAGCATTTGATTCAAGTGATGGAACAATTAGTCAAACTCCGTTAATTAATTTTTACAATGGAATTAGTTATTTTGACAATGTGAATTTTTGTATTTCCAACAATACCTTATATGGATTGTTTAGACCATTTGATTCAAATTTTAACTCGAATGGAATATTTTTTGCAAAAGCAGATTTACAAACAGGAAATGTAACCGTTATTTCTCAAGGCTCTATTGCATCTAATTATCAAGTTGCAGGCACTGTAATTGATCCAAAATTAATGGTTTATTATTTTAAAACAGGCTCAAAATTTTTAGGTATTGATTTGTATAATGGCTCTATTTATAGTAATCCAGATGTTATATATACTAATGGAGATTTTGATTTCGCCAACTTTTCATACAATTGTGAAGATAATACAATATACGGATTGGTTCGAGAAATGACAACAATTCAAAATCCAAATGCGCCAGAAGGAGTAAATTTGCAATACATGCGTTTTGCTAAAATAGATCCTGTTACAGGTGTTGTTGTAAGAATTTCAAATGTACCATTACCAACCTCGTTTTATTCTGCTAACGCTGGTTCAACTATTAATCCAAATGATAATTTATTCTATTATAGCGATTCTGAAAAATTATATGGAATATCTTTGTTAACTGGTCTTGTAGAAGTTGAAGAACTGTTGATTAAAAACACAGGTGATGTAATTAATTTTTTAAATAATTTAAATTATAAGATAATACACGTTAGTTATAATAATATGTTTTTAGCAGAATATAATCAATATTTAGAAGAACATAATGATAAAAAATTTAAAATAATAATAAATAATGAATGATAAAAAATTTAAAAAAATTTAAAAAAATAATAAATAATGAATGATAAATATTAACAACTTAAAATTCATATTTTAATATTCTATTTTGAATATATTTATTTGTTTATA
>JAIEMH010000217.1 GCA_019752245.1 Flavobacteriaceae bacterium | reverse complement strand
TACTTCAGATTTTTTTAGCCAAAGGAATTCAAACAATAGTTATCTCTCCTGGTTCTCGAAATGCCCCTCTAACCATTGGTTTTGCGAGTCATCCTGATTTTACTTGTTATAGCATTGCAGATGAACGTTCGGCAGCTTTTTTTGCTGTAGGAATGGCGCAACAAATCAAAAAACCAGTTGCTGTGGTTTGTACTTCTGGTTCGGCTTTATTAAATTATTATCCAGCTTTTGCAGAAGCATTTTACAGTCAAATTCCATTTGTTGTAATTTCTGCGGATAGACCGCAAAGCAAAATTGATATTGGCGACGGACAAACCATTCGTCAAGAAAACGTTTTTGCCAATCATTCGTTATTTAATGCCAATCTTACCGAAAACGCCTCCGATGAAAATGATTTTTTAATCAATGAAGCTATCAATACGGCTTTCGCCAAAAAAGGTCCAGTGCATATCAACGCACCATTTGAAGAGCCTTTATACGAAACGGTTTCTGAATTAACTGTTGAACCTAAAGTGATTTCGGCAACGACAAAAGAATTTATTTACGACGAACCCATTTCAGAATATGCCAACATTTGGAACACTTCCAAAAAGAAATTAGTTCTTGTTGGAGTAAACGAACCCAATGCAGTTGAACAAAAGTTTCTAGATAAATTAGCCAACGATCCTTCGGTTGTGGTTATGATTGAAACAACTTCCAATTTGCATCATCCAAAGTTTATAAATACTATTGATTCGATAATTACACCATTTACTCACGAAGATTTTCTAGATTTTCAACCTGAAATTTTGCTGACTTTTGGTGGAATGATTGTTTCCAAACGCATCAAAGCTTTTCTAAGAAAATACAAACCAACTCACCATTGGCACATAGACGATTTAAGAGCTTACGATACTTTTGATTGTTTGACCAAGCATTTTGAAGTGCAACCCAATTTGTTTTTTCAATCCTTCTTTATGATGACAGAAACGGTTGAAAGCAACTACAATCAGTACGCTCAAGACATTAAAGCATTGCGTCAAAAACGAAGTTTAGAATATTTAGCCAAAATCCCATTTACCGATTTTAAAGTATTTGAAAAAATGATTCCGGCTTTGCCTAAGAATTCGCAGTTGCAAATTAGTAACAGTTCGCCAATTCGATACGCACAATTATTTGATATTGAAAAAAGTATAGAAGTTTTTAGCAATAGAGGAACAAGCGGCATCGATGGAAGCACATCAACCGCAATAGGTGCAGCTGTTGCAAGTAAAAGGCCAAACGTATTCATTGCAGGCGATATCGGATTTTTATATGATAGCAACGCACTTTGGAACAATTACATTCCGAAAAATTTCAAAATTATTTTGATTAATAATGGAGGTGGAGGTATTTTTAGAATTCTTCCAGGTCACGATGAAACGCCAGTTTTCAATACGTTTTTCGAAACTTCTCATTGCTTAACAGCGGAACATTTATGCAAAATGTACGGATTGAACTATCTTACAGCCAGTACCGAAACGACTCTAGAGGAAAGTTTAAAAGGAATGTTTTCAAATGATGAGAAACCGACTTTGTTAGAAGTTTTTACACCAACATTGGAAAACGATAAGGTTTTGTTGCAGTATTTTAGGGAGTTGGTTTAGAATTATATGCACTTATATGACTTTTATGGTATTCTTTTAATATTTAAAACCATTTAAGAAAATATAAGGAATTGCTTAACCATGTTTCTTCCAATATTTCTTTCCATAATCACAGAAAATCTCTTCGCCAGATTTTATTTTTCTAATTGCAATCAGACAAACATTATTATTATCGTCTAAAGTTATTTTGGCATTATTTTTAAAATTGTCCCGAAACTTTGGGATTGAAAAACCACTAGCGTCATTAGCGTATTTTGCAAAACAATCAGTGTTTCTACAATCTAAAATACTTCCGTTGTGTAGATTCATAAAGTATTGATTGGTGTTATTTTTTGCTCTCAAATCAGCTTCAATATTGGATAAGATTTCACCTTTAAAAACCGAAATTATTTCGTCTTTATAAATTTCAATAGCAGTAAACAAACCTTTTCCCGAATTAGGAAGTTGCGATGTTTGGATATATAAATAATCCGATTCTTGAGCTTGAATTTTATTTTGGTCGTTTTTTGGCATTTTGAATATGTAGCATTCAAATATAATCAATTTCACTAAAAACCATCAATTCATAACTCATAACTCACAATTCATAATTGCTATTTTGTACCTTTGCCCAAATTCAAGAAAATGCTTAACATAGGTCAACACAATACGCTTACCATTTTGCGCGATACAAAAGTGGGATTATTTTTAGGAAACGGAAACGAAGCAGACGATGTTTTGTTACCCAACAAATATGTTCCAAAAGTATTTGAAATAGGTGAAGAAATTACTGTTTTTGTATATCTTGATCACGAAGAACGACCAGTTGCAACAACTTTAGTTCCTTATATTTTCTTAAATGAATTCGCACTTTTACGAGTAAATTACATCAATCAAATTGGTGCCTTTATGGATTGGGGAATGGAGAAAGACATTTTGGTTCCGTTTAAAGAACAAGCGCGTCCGATGGAAAAAGGAAAACGCTATTTGGTGTATCTTTACATGGACGAAAAAACCAATAGGTTAGTGGCTTCTAGTAAAACGAATCAGTTTTTGGATAACGAAAACATCACTGTAGAAAAAGGAGAAGAAGTAGATTTAATTATTTCACACATTACCGAAATCGGAATCAACGTAATTATCAACCAAAAGCACAAAGGTTTGGTTTATAAAGATGAAGTTTATGACGATGCGATTCGTACTGGAGATAAAATGAAAGGTTACATAAAATTAGTTCGTCCTGACGGAAAAATTGATGTTTCGTTACACAAACAAGGTTTTGAAAACATCGAACCCAATTCAGAAATTATCATGAACGAATTGAGAGCCAGCCGAGGTTTCTTGCGATTGAATGATAATTCTAATCCGGAAGATATTAAGACGGTTTTGAAAATGAGCAAGAAAACCTTCAAAAAAGCAATCGGACTTTTATACAAAGAAAAGTTGATTGAAATTAAAGACGATGGGATTTATTTAGTACAATAAAAATTTATATTGACAACCGCAGATTCACAGATTAATAATATTATCTGCGAATCTGCGGTTTTTTTAATGTTAATATTTTCTTAGGATTTAAATGTGTTCCATTAAATCAGTATATTTGTATATACAAGTATT
>JAIEMH010000138.1 GCA_019752245.1 Flavobacteriaceae bacterium | reverse complement strand
GAAGTAACAACAGGAACACATCCTCCTGGTAAACCAACGTTATCAATAACACCATTACAGTCATTATCAATTCCGTCACGACAAACATCTACGGCACCTGGATGTATTGCTGCATTAGCATCGTCACAATCGGTACTAAACAAACTTCCACCACAAGCAACTTTAATACTTGCTAGACTTCCATAACCATCAGCATCTGCATCCAAATAACGAACCTGATTATCATCACAATCTAAGTTGTTGGTAAGACCACAAGCTACAAGGACAGAAGAACCAAAGCCATCACCATCCAAATCTTGGTACTGCAATTGAGCATCATTACAATCTAAAGTATTGGTGACGCCACTTGGCGCAAATGTTGTTGAACCAAAGCCATCGCCATCGCCATCAACGTAAGTAAGTAAATTATCATTGGTATCGATAGCATTGGTAACAACGCCACAAGGAACTAAAGGAAAAACACCAAATCCATCACCATCCAAATCGGTGTAATTCAATTGAGAATCATTACAATCTAAAGTATTGGTGACGCCACTAGGCGCTAAAATCGTTGAACCAAAGCCGTCGGCATCAGCATCAACATAAGTAAGTAAAGCATCATTGGTATCGATAGCATTAGCTACTCCACAAGCAACTAATGTTGTAGAACCAAAGCCATCGCCATCCAAATCTTGATATTGCAATTGTGAATCATTACAATCGGTAGAGTTCAAAACATAACCCGGTTGAATCACACAAAAATTTGCAGAAGACAAAGCGTTGCCAAAGCCATCGCCATCAGTATCGGCATAAAAAGTAACCAGTGGCTGAAGCGTTACCGTAACAGGCAAACGCGTTGTACCTTCGCAAATACCTAATGTTTGAGAAGCATAATAAGTTGTACCCGAAACCAATGAAAGTGAGCCAGACAAAGGCAATCCTCCGGAAGCAGTAGCATACCATTTAATAGTTGTTCCCGAAACCACCAAATTAGAAACAGAAGCAACGTTACAAAACGTTTGATTTACAGCACCTGTTGGAGCCGGAACAACTCCTGCGATGGTATAAGCGAGACTAGCACCATTATCCGTTAAGTCGGAATCCAATTGATTAGACTGAACAATAGAAGCATAAGCAGACAAATTACCTGAGGCATTTGCAACTCCATTAATAGTTAAAGTTCGTGTACCGCTGGCCGGAACCGCACCAACAGTCCAGTAACCAGATGCTGGATTGTAAGTTCCTCCTGAAGCAGCATGAGAAGAATAAGCAAAACCTGCTGGCAAACTAGCGGTTGCAATTACACCGCTTGCAGCCGTAGCCGTTGCATTGGTTAAGGTTACAGTGACCGTAGTACTGGCACCCAAACAAGCTGTTGATAGAGTGGATGTAATTCCTACACCTAAATTAACCGGTGTGGTTGGGGCAGTACCAAAAACCAAAACCCTATTCATATCCCTACCAACTACAAACAATCGACCATTCAAATCGAAAGAAGCATTGTAAACACTCATCATATTGTTATTAGTTGGTGATCCCGAAGGATAAAAACTAGTCAATGAGGTAAAATTAGGCTGACCTAAAACCACATCAGCTGCAGCGCCATTTACCGTTGGAATTGAATTATAAACAACCACCCTACTGTTTCCAAATTCACCAATGGCCAAGATACCCGATGGAGAAACAGTAACACCAATAGGTGCATTGAAGCTGGTAGTTGAAGTTCCTGCTCCACTCGTTACCATAATAGACTGACCAATCACCACATCGGCGGCGGCTCCATTGGCAGTAGGAACAGTATTCCATACCAAAACCCTATTATTAGCCGAATCTGCAACCAAAAGTTTTCCATTTGGAGCAACACAAACACCCCAAGGATTTAACATAGTCGTTGCCGAACTGCCGCCTCCAGGAGAACTAAAAACAGTTTGACCAACCACAACATCTGCAGGCGCATTAGTAGAGGTCGGAATACTATTCCAAATCAAAATCCTATGATTTCCTCTATCAGCAACAAGCAACCGACCATCACTACTCACAAAAACACCAGTCGGTCCATTCATCGCTGTAGCCGAAACACCTACATTATTTGATGTAAAATTAGGTTGACCCAATACAACATCAGCATTCTGACCATTTACTGTGGGAATAGTATTCCAAATCAAAACTCTATTGTTCCCAAAATCAGTAACAATTAGTTTAGTACCATCAGGCGAAAAAGCAACCCCATTGGAATTATTAATACTTGATGCAGATACTCCTGTATAAGAGCATGCAGTGAAACCTGTTTTACCAACAACAACACTAGCATTGGCACCATTTGCAGTTGGAATTGAATTCCACAATTTAACACGACCACCACTTTGTTCACTAACAGCCAAAACACCTTTGGAACTGATTGCAGTATAGGAGGGCGCATACAGCCCATTCTGACTACAGCTTGCAACATTTGCGGTAAAACTAGCCTGACCTATAACCAAACTTGCGGCTTGGCCATTTGTGAAATTTATTTGAGAAAAAATGAAATTACTATGCATCAAAGTGAACAACAACAGCGCTTTAAACACTAAGGAGGCATTACCTCTGGAAGGCTTTAAATCAGTTCCAAAATCCAAACAAAACTTCAAACCAATGCGCTCTATAAGAACATTAATTGGATCTAAATAGCGGACGAACCACTTCAAAAATATAAAGTTTTTCATAATAAAAGGGTTTAAATGAGAATACAAAGTTGACTAATAATCAAAACATAAAAATCACTACAAATAGGGATTTTAAAATATAAACAATTAAAAATCAAAAAGGTAATAACAACATCAAACAAAAAAAACACCAAAAAATAAAACCATCAATCACATCAAAAAACAACAACCTAGTAAAGGCAACAAAAAGACTCATTTTGTAGTCATACACAGCAAACAAAAGGAAACCCAAAAAAAGAAACCAATCCCACAAAACCCAAAAAAAAATCCGCGTCCAAAAACCAAAAACCAAAAAAAAAACCCTTCTCAATGACTCGAGAAGGGTTTCCTTATTATTTAAAACTTACTTAAAAACTATCTTTTTATAACACGTAGTGTTTTAGTATGTTCTCCTTGAGATACAATTACATTGTAAACTCCAGACGGATAGTTGTTACCTACTTCCAACGTTTGAACGTCAGACGCACTAACTTTTCTATCTTCTACTAATTTGCCTAACATATCATAAACGCTAACTTTCAAGTCTTCGCTACTGTTTGTTGTAAT
>JAIEMH010000227.1 GCA_019752245.1 Flavobacteriaceae bacterium | reverse complement strand
GACAAGTTTAATTCTCAAAAAGAAAAAATTGGTGAAGCTAACCTACAATTTTCAGCTTCTCAGTCGGAAGGCACTTTGAAAATGTTCGAAATCAGCTCGTTTATTATCAAAGCCATCGAAAATGGTGAGACATTGGTTATTGATGAATTTGATGAAATCCTAAATTTGGGTTTCCGTTTTCAGGTGACTTCTTTATTGACCATGATGAAAAATAAGCGTCAAAATATTCTGTTTTCAGCAACAATGACCGATGATGTTGATGATATGTTGGAAGAATATTTTGAATTACCAGAAGAAGTATCTTTGGCTGCATCTGGAACACCACTAGAAAAAATCAAACAATTAGGATATTACGTTCCTAATTTCTTGACTAAAATAAATCTTTTAAATCATTTATTATCTTCAGACGAAAGTACTTCTCGCGTTTTGATTTTTGCAAATAATAAAAAAACAGTCGATTTAATTGCTAATAGTATTGAAGAAATTTATCCCGAGCAATTTGGTGTAATTCACTCCAATAAATCACAAAATTATCGTTTAAATACGATGGCATCGTTTCAAGCTGGCGAATTAAGAGGAATTATTACTACCGATGTAATGGCTCGTGGATTAGACATTTCGGATGTTACGCATGTAATTAACTTTGAGTTTACCGACATTCCAGAACAATACATTCACAGAATTGGTAGAACTGGTCGTGCCGATAAAAGTGGAACTGCCATAAGTTTTATAAGTCCAAGTGAAGAAGAAATTCAAATTCAAGCCGAGATCTTAATGGAAAAAGAAATTGAATTTTTAGATTTTCCAGAAGGCGTTGAAGTTGCAGTAAGATTATTAGAATTTGAAAAAGACAAAAAGAAAGTAAAACAACTTCTAAAACGAGTTAAAAAAGAAGGTGGCGAAGCTTTTCACGAAAAGTCTAAGAAAAATCAAAAAGTTAATCTTGGTGGACCAGCAAAAACAAAACCAAGAAAAACAGAATCTAGAAATCGTGGAGTAGAACGTAAACGTGATGCTAAAAAGAAGAAATAATTTTCAGTTGGCAGTTTTGAAAAACTCTTAAACTTATAAACTCATAAACTTTTAAAATAGTAAACTTTTTGTTACTTTTGACAAATTCTATATTGAAATGCAGTTCAAACATCCAGAAATTCTTTATTTCCTATTCTTATTGGTTATTCCAATTCTGGTGCATCTGTTTCAATTACGAAAATTCAAAACCGAATATTTTACCAACGTAAAGTTTCTGAAAGAGCTTGCAATTCAGACGCGTAAAAGTTCAAAACTCAAAAAATATTTATTACTTGCTACACGATTGCTACTGCTGGCATTTATGATAATTGCTTTTGCTCAACCTTTTTTTAAGGCAAAAGACAGTAAGAATGCTACTAACGAACTTTATATTGTATTAGACAATTCCTTTAGTATGCAAGCCAAAGGTCAAAAAGGTGAATTACTAAAACGTGCTGTTCAAGATTTACTAGAACATACTCCAGAAAATGCAAACTTCTCTTTAATTACTTGTTCCGATAATTATTGGAATACCGATATTAAATCAATTCAAAAAGAATTACAGAATTTAAAATACAGTGCTTCGCCTTTTCAATTGGAAAATCTTTTGGCGAAAATAAAAGCACATAAATCGGCTTTCAATAAAGACATTGTTGTGATTACCGATGCTGTTGGTTTACAGCCCAATCAAGTTAAAAAATCTAAAGACGACGAAACGCTTTATTTTATACTTCCCGAAGCACAAAAAACCGATAACATAGCCATTGATAGCGTTTTTATCAATCAAACATTAGATAACTTTTATGAAATTGGTGTAAAACTTGATGCTTTTGGTGATGATTTTAAAGACATTCCAATCGCTTTGTACAATAAAAACAAATTGATTGCGAAAACATTAGTGAATTTTGAAACTAAAAACAAAACCATAAACTTCACTATTCCTAAAGAAGATTTTCATGGTTATGTTTCTATCTCTGATAACAGTTTAGAGTACGACAATAATTATTATTTTAGTCTTTCTAAACCTCAAAAAAGTAATGTTATAAGCATTGGCGAACCAGAAAAAAGTGGTTTTCTTTCTAAAATTTATACTGCTTCAGAATTTAATTATTCTAATTTCTCATTGCAATCTCTAGATTACAATTTATTAGACAAACAAGATGCTATTGTATTAAATGAGTTAAAAGACATTCCGCAAGCGTTGCAAACTACCTTAAAAGCATTTGTAGAAAAAGGTGGAAATGTAGTTTTAATTCCAAGTGCTGAAAGTTCTGTTTCAAATTTGAATGCCTTTTTAGCCAATTTTGGTGGAATTCAGTTTAAAAATTTAGGAACTACCGAAAAGATGGTTACCAAAATCAATTTTAGTCATCCATTATTTAATAGTGTTTTTGAGAAAAAAGTTGATAATTTTCAATATCCAAATACCAAGACTTCATTTGAAATTAATAACTCGGCACCAATGGTTTTGGGTTACAGCGACCAAACTTCTTTTTTGAGTGCGATTCAAAACGGAGTTGCTTCAGTCTATGTTTTTGCTGCACCAATTAATAAAGTAAATAGCAATTTTCAGAATTCGCCTATCATTGTTCCAACATTTTACAATATGGGACAAAATGCTCAAAAAGCAGGAATAAATGCATTGGTTATTGGCGAAAACAAACCATTTATTGTAGAAACGGCATTAGGAAAAGATGAAATTGTAAATGTAAAAACCGACAAAGAAAGTTTTATTCCAGTGCAACAAATCTTGAACAATAAGGTAAAATTAACGTTCAACGACAATCCAAAAGAAGCTGGTAACTTTAGTGTTTTTAACAACAATCAATCTATTGAAAATATAAGTTTTAATTATAATAGAACTGAAAGCAACTTGGCAAATGCCAATCCAGATGCAGTGAGCGATTATAAAGAGATAAATAATGTAGATGCTATATTTGATACGTTACAAGCCAATCGAGCTGACAATCAGTTGTGGAAATGGTTTGTGATACTCGCATTACTATTTATTGCAGTGGAAATTTTAATTCAAAAATTTGTAAAATGAAAATCATAATCAGAGAAGCCAAGATTATTGACCCAAAAAGTTCTTTTCACAACCAAGTAGTTGATGTAAAAATCAATAACGGAACTATTGAAAAAATTGGAAACAACCTCGCGCCATCTGATGATTATCAAGAAATAAAAACAACCAATTTACATCTTTCTCAAGGTTGGTTTGAC
>JAIEMH010000295.1 GCA_019752245.1 Flavobacteriaceae bacterium | reverse complement strand
CTACTTCCATCTTCATTCGAAATAAAGTAATTACTCAGAAAAAATACAACTAATGGTACTCACTTTTTTGCCTTTGTCGTCAAAAAGTTTGATATTTCCCCAAATTAAAATATAGTTTCTATTATCACCAGCAGGAACAGCAGTTGTCCATTTTCCAAATTTATCAAATAATATTTTTTTTGTGTACATTGCAGATGCAGCTGCATTAAATTTTAAAGTGTAGACAGCTGATGTATCTTTATTACTTACAGTAATTAACTTGATAACTTCGTAGTTGCTAAAACCATTTTTATAGATATAAGGCATATTAGGATTTGAAGTTTCCTTTCTATCATCACCTGCAGGTTTTCCTTTTTTCAGTCTTTGCGAATGTAAGCTGTTTGAGAAACAAAAAAGAAGCATTAAAACAAATGTGTATTTTAAGAATTTCATATTCATCAAATTTTAAAATCAAATATAATAAAATCACTTTATTTGTTTACCATTTTCATCAATTGTTACTTCTTTTCCTCCAAGAAAAGCTTTTGCAGTAAGTTTGTTTTGGGAGTTGTATTTAAAATTTGTAGGTTTTTCATAATAAAAACGGGTAATTTCTTTGCCCAATTTATTGATGTATCCATATCCAAAATCAATTTTTGCTATACAAAAACCGTTTTCTAAAGAATAAATTTCATCGTATTTAATTGGAGTGATTTCATTGTTTTCATTAGTTACAATGCCGTATTTATCTTTAATTTTTACTTTCCACAATCCATAACCCATAGATTCTAATAAGTCATAGATTATTGGAATTACAATTTTTCCTGTGGTATCTATTAATCCACATTTTATTTTGTCTCCTAAAGCAGCATTCTCATCCTTAATTTGAACATAAATGTTATTAGAATAGTCCACCACTAAATAATGATACTTACACGGAATTATTATTTTCCCTGAAGAATTGATGACTCCGTAAGCATCGTTTTTTATAATTACAGATAAATTGTTTTTAAAATCTTGAGAAATTGATTGGTATTCGCAGGGTAGAATTTCATTGTTATTAAGATCAATCAAACCCATTTTTGAGCCTTTAAAAACTATAAATAGATTATCTTTCAAGTCGTATATTTTGTCGTAATTACTTCCGATTTCTTTAAAATTTAAATCTAAAATGTAGGTTTTATTAGAATCACTATAAGCATTTGCTCTATAAAATTTCTGATACGGATTTTGTGGCATCGAACCATATTTGAACATTGAAATTTCGTTTCCGTTTTTGTCAATGGCGCCAAAACCAGCTGTTTTAAATGCCCAATACTTTCCTGACGGTTTATAGTTTTCAATAATATCATCAATGTTAGAATAAATGGGTTTTGTGATGGTTTTAAATTTTGAATTTATAATTCCGTATTTTTTATCATCGCTAGTATTTTTTGATGTTTCGGAATATAGATAGAAGTCGTTTTTATACAGTAAATCATCATAAATTGCATCCAATAGTACATGCTCTTTAAAATTCAGTAATCCATAGTTGTTAGATTTCTTTATTCTAAAAACATTTTCTTTTATCGGGATCAACTCTTCATACTTGGGTTGAATAGTGATTTTGTCGTTTTTGAAACCCCATTTTCCGTTGCTTTGAAAAGTGTAACTAAAGTTGATTTCGGTTTCATCATTTGTAAATCCAAATACTTTATAATAGTTCAGTTTATAATCTTGACTGTACGATTGGATTGCATCATAAACTACTTCCAAAACCGGATTTCCAATGGTATCAAGAACTCCAGCTTTATTATTTTCGGTAACATAATAATTGTATTTTCCGTAAGATGGATAATTGGAATTTGCTTCATAATTTGAATTTATCTTAGCAAAATGAGTCAAAGTCAGCATGGTTTTGTCAACAGTAATAAAATCAGTTGCTTTGAAAGGTGGCGTTCTTAAGTTATATTGATGTAGAATTTTTCCGTTTTTGTTTCTTAAAATGATAGTGTTGTGACCATAATTTCTTGGTCTAATACTGTTTATTGGCCTTATACCATCTTCAAAATCTACTCTGGCTTTTTCCAAATTATTATAATCGATTTCAATCATTTGAATTCCATTATAAAAATTATAATAAATAATATTCGGACCTTTTTTATCATCAAATTCAAATTGAGAAATAGAGATTTGACAAAATGATTTATTGAAAAAACAAAGAGATAGAAAAGTTATGAATAGTAATTTTGTGTTCATCAAACTAAAATTAGAATGGTGAAACTAGCAATAATATGTCCTAGATTAGTCTATTTTAACAAGATATTAATTTGTTCTACTGATACGGCAACACATAAGGTTGACCAATTTGATAATTATTAAAATCAATATCCGAATTTTGAAACGTATTGGTTTTGATAATATTACTACCGGCAATTGGCAATGATGGATAGTAAGAAAAGGAGATTTGAAAACTATTAAAAACCAAATAATCGTTATTGATTAATACACCAACTCCAATTTGAGAATACATTTTATTACTAAAAAATTTATGGTTTCCGTTGTCTAAAAATCCAACTGTAAAATTCATAAATGGGCTCATATTAAAGCCATACCAACTTTTTGGATTGTAAGATTGGGTTTGAAATGTAGTTAAGAATTTTTTGGTTCCAACAAGAGGCGAACTACTGAAACCCGGAATTCCGTTTACATCAATAAGATTTAGCCTGTCTTTTGGTGTGTTCAATCGGTTGTTTCCTAAAACCAATACAGGTTTTACAAATTGTCTGAATTTCCAACTTCCAATAGCGAATAAATCGGTGAAATAATTAACTTCAAATTTTATAGTAGTTTGTTCTGTTTTTCCATTGTTTACAAAAGAACCACATTCTATATTTCCGCTCAAATAACCAACATCAAAGTAATCACCATAAGAAAAGCGACTTCCAAAATAGGCTCGGTTCAAGTTGTTTTTGTTCTCTACACCACCAGTTATAGAAAATACTTTTCCATAAGGAATGTCTTCAATAACACCAAAACGAAAGAGGTATTTATCTTGATAAAATTGCTGACTAGAGATTCCAATAGTTGCCAAGTACACTTTGGAAGAATTAGAATATCGAATAGGGTCAAAGGCAAGTTCGGGTTGTTTTAAGTAAGTTGTATTAGTAAATCCTAATGCTGTAACCAAATTGGTAGCTCTAGAAAAATCGGAATAACCACCAAATATTTTAGAAGAATGTGCACCCCAAAATTCATAGGTTTTGATTTTGTAATTCTGAAGTGAAAC
>JAIEMH010000271.1 GCA_019752245.1 Flavobacteriaceae bacterium | reverse complement strand
GCAAGACAATTTGCTGCATTTGTTGTTCCTCTTGCTCCTGGTTTTGCATCAATCACATTTCCGTTTTTATCAACAGTGATCTGTACTACTACAATTCCTTCTTCATTGCAGTTGTATGCAGGTTGAGGCTTGCTTAAAGCTTTTCGACCGTTTAAAGCATATCCAGAACCATTTCCTAGTCCATTTCCACTTCCGTTTCCTCCGCCGGTTCCAGAACCACTTCCGGCTCCAGTTCCTGTACCGTTTCCAGTTCCATTTCCGCCACCTGTTCCTCCGCCAGTTCCACCACTTCCTGAATATCCAGTAGAATTTATATCACCATTAGCACGTCCTTGATTTCCAGATGTGCCACTGTTTCCATCACCACCTTTTTTGTTTCCTTTTAAGATATTTGCTAATGCATCATCTACTTTTCTAACCACTGGTTTTTTAACTTCAACAGGTTTAGTGATTTCAGGTTTTACAATTGGTTTTGGATTTTTTACAGGTTCTTTTTTTGCTATAACAACGTCTGTCTTGTCGGCATCACTATCTTCAGATATTATTGATTCCTCTGGTGTAGGTTGAGCTGCGGCTGCTTTGGTTACATTTTTCACATCCAATTCTTTGCTGTCAAAATTTTTCCCAGAACCAAAATCGGTATCTCCAAAATTCACAGTAACTCCGCCACCGCCACCGCCACCAGCCATTGCTAATAAATCTTTATCTGATGGAGGCCAAAAACGTATCAGAAATAAAATTAAAATTACACCAGTATACACATAACTAGCAACTATTAAAGACTTTTTTTGGTCAGACATAGACGATTTTTGCAACCTTCTAAACAGAAATGCCGAAAGAGCAATAGCCAGTAAAACAATTTTAACCGATAATTTTATTATTTTTATATCTGTCATACTCAATTCTATTTATGTTTTTAACGCTGAAATATACTAAAAATTGTTATTCTATCTCAATATTCTTTTCGTTTGATAGTATTTTATAAAGCCAAATAAACCCAATTACACCCGAAATTAATGACGCCATCAATATCATAACTTTAGAATTATTAATAATTTCATTGTCATCAAATGCTAGTAAGGTTACAAAAATTGACATTGTAAAACCAATTCCGCCCAATAATCCAACTCCTATTATTTTTTGCCAATTTAAATCTTCTGGTAACGTTGTTAATTTAGTTTTCACTGCTAAATAACTAAAAGTTACAATTCCGATTGGCTTTCCTAACACTAAACCAAAAATGATGCCTAATGAATAATTTTCAGAAATAGTGTGTATTAAATCTTTTCCAATTACAATAGCTGTATTACTCAAAGCAAATAAAGGTATGATTATAAAAGCAACCGGTTTATGAAGGTAATGCTGTAATTGATAAGAAATTGTTTTGGAGCTTCCATCGCCAAACGGAATTGCAAACGCCAAAAGAACGCCAGTAATAGTAGCGTGAACACCAGAATTCAGCATATAATACCACATAAAAACTCCACCAATTAAATAGGGAAGAAGTATTTTTACTTTCAATCTATTCATCACTAATAGAACTCCAAAGATGGATAATGAAATAATTAGATTGGTGAAATATATTGTTTTTGTATAAAAAACAGCAATCAAAACAATAGCACCCAAGTCGTCAATAACGGCAAGTGCAGTAAGGAAAATTTTTAGAGAAACAGGTACTTTATTTCCTAACAAAGATAAAATTCCGATAGCAAAAGCAATATCTGTAGCCATTGGGATTCCAATTCCGTGTTGCGTTTTTGTTCCAAAATTAAAAGCAAAATAGAGTAGTGCCGGAATCAACATTCCGCCCAAAGCTCCAGAAATGGGTAGCATTGCATCTCTTATTTTTGAAAGTTCACCAATATAAACTTCTCTCTCTAACTCTAAACCAATTAATAAAAAAAAGATAGCCATTAAACCGTCATTAATCCAATGGTCGGCACTATGGCTACCTATTTCAAAATGCCACATAGATAAATACGCTCCAGAAAATGCGGAGTTTGATATGATTAACGAAACTACTGTGCAGATTAATAAAACCAATCCACCAGCTTTTTCACTATCAAAAAAGGATTTAAATAACTGTGTGGCTTTCACTTATACTAATTGTTTCAGTGCAATTTCAAATGCCGTTGCGCTGATGTTTTTCTTCTCCGAATTTAAATTGTGTGCTCTTTCAATCGCTTTTTTAATAATTTCAGACGTGTCGTAGAAAATAGCTTCGTCTGTCATTTGAACTTTTCGTTCCATGAAATAGGCAAAAACACGCGCCATTCCACAATTGGAAATAAAATCGGGAATCAAACTCACTTTACTGTCAGTCTCTTCCATAATTGGTCCGAAGAAAATTTCTTTATCTGCAAACGGAACATTCGCGCCACATGAAATCACTTCCAATCCAGATGCAATTAAGTTATCCAATTGGTCTTTAGTAACCAATCTTGATGCCGCACATGGCGTAAAAATTTCAGCACCAATTGTCCAAATCTTTTTATTGATTTCGTCAAACGGAATCATGTTTTCTGCCACTAATTTATTTCCGTCTTTATTCAAAAATAATCGTCTGATTTCTTCAAATGAGAATCCGTTTTCATTAATTATTCCGCCATCACGGTCGATAATTCCAATTACTTTCACACCCATTTCTGCCAAGTAAAAAGCGGCAGCCGAGCCCACATTCCCAAATCCTTGAACGATGGCTTTCTTTCCTTGAAAATCTCCACCATACGTGTTGTAATAATGACGAACCGCTTCGGCAACGCCATAACCAGTTATCATATCAGCAACAGTATATTTTCTTAAAACGTCTGGAGAGAATTTTGTGTTTTCAATAACTTTTACAACACCTTGGCGTAATTGTCCAATTCTGTTAATTTTATCAGCTTCTGTTGGTTTGAAATGTCCGTTAAAAACACCTTCTTGCGGATGCCAAACACCACATTCTTCTGTAAACGGAATTACTTCGTGAATTTCATCAACATTCAAATCGCCACCAGTTCCATAATAACTTTTCAACAACGGAGAAACGGCTTTGTACCAACGTTGTAAAACTCCTTTTTTTCTTGGATCGTTCGGGTCGAAATTGATTCCTGATTTTGCTCCACCAATTGCAGGTCCAGAAACCGAGAATTTCACTTCCATCGTTTTTGCTAACGACAAAACCTCATTCATATCCAATCCTTTTCTCATACGTGTTCCACCGCCAGCAGCGCCGCCACGTAAAGAGTTTATTACCGTCCAACCTTCAGCTTC
>JAIEMH010000330.1 GCA_019752245.1 Flavobacteriaceae bacterium | reverse complement strand
CCGAAGCTTGTGAAAAAAACAACATCATTTTCATCGGACCAAAATCGAAAGCGATTGAAATGATGGGAAGCAAATTGGCAGCAAAAGAAGCTGTAAAACATTATAATATTCCGATGGTTCCAGGAACGGAAGAAGCCATTACCGATATTGAAGAAGCTAAGAAAATTGCAACCAAAATTGGTTTTCCAATACTGATAAAAGCTTCTGCTGGCGGTGGAGGAAAAGGAATGCGTGTAGTTGAAAAAGAAGAAGATTTTGTGTCTCAAATGGACAGAGCAATTTCTGAAGCAACAAACGCTTTTGGCGACGGATCTGTTTTTATTGAAAAATATGTAACCAAACCGCGTCACATCGAAATCCAAATTATGGCTGATAGTCATGACAATGTGTTGTATGTTTTTGAAAGAGAATGTAGCATTCAACGCCGCCACCAAAAAGTAGTTGAAGAAGCGCCATCATCAATTTTAACTCCAGAAAAGAGAAAAGAAATGGGTGAAGCTGCGGTAAAAGTAGCGCGCGCATGTGATTATCTTGGCGCAGGAACAGTAGAATTTCTAATGGATGAAAGTCTTAATTTCTACTTTCTTGAAATGAATACACGTTTGCAAGTAGAACATCCGGTAACGGAAATGATTTCAGGTTTGGATTTGGTAGAATTGCAAATAAAAGTCGCTCAAGGCGAAGCGTTAACGCTAAAACAAGAGGATTTACAAATAAAAGGCCATGCCATGGAACTTCGTGTTTATGCCGAAGATTCAATGAATGATTTCCTTCCAAATGTAGGGTTTTTAAGTACCTACAAACTTCCAGAAGGCGAAGGAATTCGCGTTGATAACGGAATTGAAGAAGGAATGGATGTGCCAATTTACTACGATCCAATGCTCTCTAAATTGGTAACTTACGGACAAACTCGCGAAGAATCAATCGAGTTGATGATTAAGGCCATCGATAATTATCATGTAGAAGGTGTTGCAACAACATTACCTTTTGGGAAATTTGTTATGGAACACGAAGCTTTTCGCTCAGGTGATTTTGATACTGGTTTTGTAAAATCATATTACAATCCAGAGAAGATGAAAGCCAATTTAGATAGTGAAGCAGAAATAGCAGCGATGATTGCATTGCAACAGTATTTAAAAGATAAAAAAATCTTAAGATTACCAAATTAATTAATTGTATACTGTAAAATAGTATAATGTAGCATGCAGTATACAATTTACATTATACATTATACAAAACGATATGGACGATAAAATAAAAATATTAAACGATAAAATTGCTCTTGCCAAATTAGGTGGTGGCGAAAAACGTATTGCAAAACAACACGCTAATAAAAAATTAACAGCTCGTGAACGCGTTGAATATTTATTAGATGAAGGTTCATTTGAAGAAATCGGAATGTTAGTAACACACCGAACTACCGATTTTGGAATGGAGAAAGAAATCTATTATGGCGATGGCGTAATTACGGGTTACGGAACAATTAACGGAAGAATTGTGTATATTTTTGCACAAGATTTTACGGTTTTTGGAGGTGCATTATCAGAAACCCATGCCGAAAAAATTTGCAAAGTAATGGACATGGCTTTAAAAAGTGGTGCACCAATGATTGGACTTAATGATTCTGGTGGTGCACGTATACAGGAAGGTGTGCGTTCGCTTGGCGGTTATGCCGATATTTTTTATAGAAATGTACAGTCAAGTGGCGTAATTCCTCAAATTTCTGCCATTATGGGACCATGTGCCGGTGGTGCTGTTTATTCGCCTGCTATGACTGATTTCACTATGATGGTAGAAGGAAATAGTTATATGTTTGTTACGGGTCCAAATGTGGTAAAAACAGTTACAAACGAAGAAGTTACATCAGAAGAATTGGGTGGAGCAAGTACGCATTCTACCAAGTCTGGTGTGGCGCATATTACTTCTCCAAACGGAATTGAATGTCTTGAAGATATCAAGAAGTTGTTGAGTTATATGCCTCAAAATAACAGAGAAACTACGCCAAAATTACCGTATACACCAAACGATGAAATTCGTGAGAAATTGGATACTATTATTCCAGAAAACGCCAACAAACCTTATGATATGCACGATGTAATTGCAAATATCATTGATGAAGATTCGTTTTTCGAAATTCATAAAGATTTTGCCGAAAATATTGTGGTTGGTTTTGCTCGTTTAGGCGGAAGAAGCATCGGAATTGTGGCTAATAATCCAAAATATTTGGCTGGTTGTTTGGATGTTAAGAGTTCGATTAAAGGCGCGCGATTTGTGCGTTTTTGTGACTGTTTTAATATTCCGTTATTGGTTTTAGAAGATGTTCCTGGATTTTTACCTGGAACAGATCAAGAATGGAACGGAATTATTGTTCACGGAGCCAAATTATTATACGCTTTTAGCGAAGCAACTGTACCAAGAGTTACCGTAATTACTAGAAAAGCTTATGGTGGCGCGTATGATGTGATGAATTCGAAACACATTGGTGCCGACATGAATTTTGCTTGGCCAAGTGCAGAAATTGCAGTTATGGGAGCAAAAGGTGCATCGGAAATTATCTTTAAAAAAGAAATTAGCGAAGCAGCAAATCCGACAGAGAAACTTGCAGAAAAAGAAGCAGAATATGCTGAGTTATTTGCAAATCCATACACAGCAGCACAACGCGGATTTATTGATGAGGTAATTTTGCCACAAGATACTAGAAGAAAGTTAATGAAGGCATTTAGTATGCTTGAAAATAAAGTGGTGGATGCTCCTAAAAGAAAGCATGGAAATATTCCGTTGTAGTTTCTTTACTAATTAAAAAAAAAACCGTTTTGCACAAAACGGTTTTTTTTAATTTTTAGTTGTTTTTTGGGAAGTTATTTTTTGTCTTAAAATTGCGTTAGATTCTTGATTGTGCTATAATATGTTTGCTAACGGCTGGCTTTGCGTCTGTTGGGGATAAAAGAGCACTTCACATTTCTGCTACACTAAAGAAGACAAAAACAAAATAAACATAAAAGTTATCACTATTGCCCCAATAGCGCAAAACTACCGTTACTAGAAGTTGTCATTTATAATGCTTAGTTTTTTTTGTGTTTTTGGTTTATGGAACTAACTTTTTCAGAATTTGCTTTAACTATTCCTGCCAATGCTATTCTAGTGCCTTATGGATTGGCAGATTATGTGAATTGAATATTTTGCTTGGTTGGTTTTTAAACACAAAAGGCACAAAAGTTTTTTTAGTTTTTTTATTTAATGTTTTGAGTGTTTGCTTGTATCTA
>JAIEMH010000076.1 GCA_019752245.1 Flavobacteriaceae bacterium | reverse complement strand
AGAACAATAATTTTAAATCAATTAGAACAATTTAATCCATAAAAAAAGAGCGCTTAACTAGGCGCTCTTTTCTGTTATCACTCGGGAGCAATAACATCACTTAACTAATTTTAAACTAATCTAACCTAAATATAAACTTAAAAACTGAAATTTATTCCTGAGTAAACTCCAAAAACAAAAGGTTTAAAGTTTCCTGCATCATTACTAAATGTATTTATTTGATATTTAAAAACTGGTTCTATTCGAGCCTCAATATTTTTTAAGAAACCATATTTAAATCCTAAACCTACGTTTCCGCTAAAGTGAACATTATTAAGGTTATTGGCTTCACCTATTTTTAAACTCAATTCTGGCGATTGAAGGTAAATTTCATTTCTATTCAATATCATGGTACTCATTCCTCCAATAAAATCTATTCCAAATTTCTTGTCTAAAACTTTATAAGTTACTTCTAGAGGCATTTCTATATAACCTAGTTTTTGATTTATACTTCCTTCAAATTTTTGAATTGGTTTTCCAAAAGTAGTATTAACGTTACTTAACGTTTCAATTACCAACAATGAACCTGGAACATTTGGGTTAAGGTTGGTTAATTTACTATTCACAGATGGATTTTGGTAATATAAAATACCATCGGTATCGTAATCAACATTTAATAAATTAATTCCAGTTCTAACTTTTAATCTTTTGTTTACAGCATAATTTACACCCAAACCATAACTTACATTGTTTGCAGAATATACTTTATTATTGTCTTTAAGTTCACTGTCTAATGGTGATCCGTTGGAAGTTGAACTAAAATAAATAGGCGCAACGTTTGATGAAACTTGCCACCTATTTAATTTTGGTTCTGTAATTGTTTTCTTTTCTTTTTCTTTTTGCAATTCTTCCAGCGCATTTGGCTCAACAGCAGCAATTTTTGTTGAGTCAATTTTTTTATTAGTTGTGTCGTCAGTTTTTATGTTAGGGTTTAAAACTGATTTATTTTTCCCAGGAGAGTTCAAACTGTTTGTAATAGCAACATTTGCTTCTTTGCCTGAATTTGAATTAATAACATTGTTATTCTCAATCGTTGTTTTATTCTCTTTAGCCGTTGATTCTTTATTTGCTAAAGTGTTGTCGTTTGGCAATTGAATAGCGTTTTTGTTTGTTGATTTGTTTTCTTTAGTAATAGATTCGTTATTTGCTAAAGCATTGTTGTTTTTTGTTTTCTTATTTTTTGATGTTTCATAAACGATTTTTTCTTCACTAGTATTATTTTCAGATGGAGAAGGATTATGAAGTTTATTATAATTTTTATTTGTTTTGTTTTTTTCGAGATTAACTACATCTTCATTAGAAGGTTTGTTTTTTTCAAATGCTACCGAGTTGTTTTTTATTCTAGAATTGATTGCATTTTCGGAATTTTCATTGTTAGAATTTACAATTTTTTCTTCATTACTTGTGGTATTGGTTGTAATTATGGTATTGTTAGATTTTAAATTAGTATTAGATTTTTCCACATTTTTATTTGTAGTCACAACCTCAATTTTAGATCTTTTATTTGTTTTCAACGAATCGCCATCTTGGTTAACAACGCCATTGTCAATCACTATTGAAGGATTAGAGTTAATGTTATAAACAAAAAAACCAATCAGTAAAGCTGCGGCAATGCCCGAAAGTTTCCACCAAAATGGGATAACTCTTCTTTTTTCTTTCTTTTCTTTTAATTTGAGTTCAATGTTTTCCCAAACCATTTCGTCTGGAATTATTTCATGATTTTCAAATTTTTCTTGAAAGAGATTATTTATGTTTTTTCTTTCACTCATTTTATAGAAGGCATCTTGGAACTACCTGTATTATTTTCAATTTTTTCTTTCAGTATCATTTTTGCTCTGGCTAAATTAGATTTGGATGTTCCAACACTAATTCCGAGAGAATTGGCAATTTCTTGATGCGAATAATTTTCAAAAACATTCAAGTTAAAAACCAATCGATATCTATCGGGTAATTCTTGAATTATTTTAAGTAAATATTCCATTGAAACACCATCGTCAATATCTACATCTACTTCTTCAGCAATATCTTCATCTATTGTGCTTAAAAAACTTTTATTTCTGTATTGTTGAAGTACATGATTTATAATTACTCTTTTTATCCAACCGTCAAAAGAACCTTTAAACTCAAATAAATGTATTTTTTCAAAAACTAATAAAAACCCATCTTGTAAATGATCTTGAGCTTCTGCATAACTGCGCGAATATTTTAAGCATACAGAGAACATCTTTGGAGCAAATTGCTTGTACAATTGTTCTTGTGCTTTGATATCGTTTTTCTTACAGTCATATATTAGCTGATCTATATTCAAGTTAATTTTTTTAATGGTCTACAACAACAGCATATTCTAAATATTGATCTACTCCTTGTGTGTCTTGACCAGTCCAAAATTTAAAATGGTATGTTCCAAGAACAGTTGGTTTGAACCTTAAAGGTGATTCGTAAACAGTTTCAGTATCTACTTGACAATTGTCTTGATTCACTTTAATGGTTTCAATAGCCACAGTTCTATTAAAATCTGTTACTTCATAATAAAAATTTTTGAATATATGGCATGTAGACGGTCGTTTGTATTTAACAGGAATTTCAGTTATACTGTCTTTCTTGAAGGCTGTAGGCATCACAACACCAAAAACTGGGTTTACTTCATAAGTGTATGTTTCATCTTGATTAACATCGCAAGAGATGATGGTTAATCCTAATACAATTAAAAAAACTATTTTTCTCATTTTAATATGTGGTTTTATTTAGTAGATGCAAAAAATGCAAAAAGGTTGCGTCAAATTACAAAAAAAAATCACGCTCAAGGCGTGATTAATTTTTTTAAGCATTATTTTCTTTTATCAATGCTTTTATTTTTAGCTCTAATTCATCGGCTAATTCTGGATTGTCTTTTATTAAAGACTTTACTGCGTCACGACCTTGACCTAATTTGGTGTCACCATAACTAAACCATGAGCCTGCTTTTTTAACAATTTCAAATTCTACGGCTAAATCAAGAATTTCTCCAGTTTTAGAAACGCCTTCTCCATACATGATGTCAAATTCGGCAGTTTTAAATGGTGGAGCAACTTTGTTTTTTACCACTTTTACTTTGGTTCTGTTTCCAATTACATTTTCACCGTCTTTTATTTGAGAAGAACGACGGATATCCAAACGAACAGAAGCGTAAAACTTCAATGCATTTCCACCCGTTGTTGTTTCCGGATTTCCGAACATCACTCCGATTTTTTCACGCAAT
>JAIEMH010000303.1 GCA_019752245.1 Flavobacteriaceae bacterium | reverse complement strand
AGCATATGCAGCTTCTTGTCCATCTTTACTATAACCATGGGCAATCATTTCTCCAATTGAACCCCAATCTGAAACTACAAAACCTTTAAAGTTCCACTTTCCTTTTAGAATATCTCTTTGAATATAGGCATTTGCTGTAGCAGGAATTCCGTTTATATCGTTGAATGAATTCATAAATGTTGCTGCTCCGGCATCTACTGCTGCTTTAAAAGGCGGCAAATAGGTTTCCCACAACATTCTATCGCTCATATCTACAGAGTTATAATCTCTTCCGCCAACAGCTGCACCATAAGCTGCAAAATGTTTGGCACAAGCCATCACCGAATTTAAATCGCCCAATTTTCCTTGAAAACCTTTTACTCTAGCATAGGCAATTTTTGAACCTAAATAGGTGTCTTCTCCTGCACCTTCCATAACTCTTCCCCATCTTGGATCGCGAGAAATATCTACCATCGGTGCAAAAGTCCAATGAATTCCACTTGCTGATGCTTCTGTGGCTGCAATTCGTGCTGAAAGTTCCATAGCAGATAAATCCCAACTAGAAGCTTCTGCTAAAGGAATTGGAAAAGTAGTTTTATAACCATGAATAACATCTAAACCAAACAACAAAGGAATTTTTAAACGCGATTGCATTGCTAATTCTTGATATTTTTTGGTTCTTTCTGCTCCATCAACATTTAACATTGATCCTAAAAGACCTGCTTTAATTTCTTTTTCTTTATTGGGATTAACAACCAATGGACCAGTTGGATTTCCATCGTTGGTATATTGATTTAATTGACCTATTTTCTCTTGAAGAGTCATCTTTTTTAATAACTCATCAACTTTTTGATCAATACTTTTTTTCTGAGAAAACCCAAGTAGTGAAGCTAGTAAAAATAAAATTGCTATAGATTTGTTCATTGTTGCGAGGTAAGCTTAAATTATATTCAGATGATCTTATTTCTTTAAAAAATCTAAATAATTGAGATTGAAATTTCCTTTTTCAAAATAGATTCTAATTTTATTATTTCCTTTTTTTAGAGCAATATTTTTTATTTTAATCGATTTCCATTTGGATATTCCTCCTGAGAATGGTAGCTCAATTGTTGAAGAGATTTTATTTCCTTTTTCATCAGATAAATAAACTTTTCCACTTGCATTTGCATTAGAATAACGAAGAACTACATCAAAAGCTTTATCTTCATTTAATAAGACACTATACTGTAACCACTCACCATCTTCAATAGAAGTCACGTTAAATTCGTTGGTAATTACATCTTCACATTTTTGAATATCGACACCATCATTTCGCATTTGATTTCCATTATTCCACTCAACATTTACTCCAGTTGAAACTCTATAATTTGCATCATTTTTATCAAAATAAGCGTAGTTAATTTGTCCTAAATCATACTCTGTTGCAAATATTTTCCCAGGTAAAGCATGCTTTTTAAAGCTTTTGGTTTCTGTAGAATAGACTTGTCTGAACATTGCATCAATCACATCGTACTTAACAGATAAATGTTCCATTTTATAGTTATTTGCAATTTCCATCAGGATTTTTTTGGCTTCCTCTTGTGAGGGTTTATTTTTTCCGTCTTTCCAATAGCTCAGTAGTTTATCATATCCTTTGGTTTTGGTAACAGAAGTTACGCCTGCAATATTATCTATTTTTTTCATTGGCCAAAATGCCCATCCAATATTGTTTGACTCCACTAAACTGATGGCTTCTTTGAACCAAACATTAGAATTTTCACCGCTTTCGCCTAACCAAATTGGAACATTATAATCTCTTCTATAATCTGTTATTTCTTTAATACTAGCTTCATTATTATAGTTCCAATATTTGTGAAAACTCAATGCCATATTTTCATCCCAAAGTGGAAAAATACCTTTGTAATTATTTCCCCAACAATTTCCTTCGATGATTAGTAAATGATTAGTATCAACTTCTCTAATTGCTTTTGTAATTCTTATTTGAAGTTCTCTTAATGGCACATTCAGTGCTTCATCACAACCATTTTGATTGGTTCCCGAAAAATTCCAATTGGGTTCGTTAATGATGTCGTATCCTCCAATCCATGGATTGTCTTTATAGCGTGAAGCAATTTTTTTCCAAAAAGCGACCATCTTATCTTGATTGGATTTACTTTCCCAAAGTGATGGCTTGGATGTGTCATAATCTGATATGTTTGCATCTTTGCCTTGTCCGCCTGGAGCAGCATGCAGATCTAGAATTAAATGCATTTTGTTAGCCGCACACCAATTTAAAAGCGAATCAGTCATTACAAAACCTTCTTCTAGCCAAGTATTATCTGATGCTACTTTTTCTTTTTCAATTGGCAATGTGTAAAGATTGTAATGCATTGGCAATCTTACGGAGTTAAAGCCCCATATTGCTAACGAATCGATATCTCTTTTGGTAATTCCGTTTGCCTTGTAAGCGCTGTAAAATTCATTTGTGTTTTGTTCTCCTATTAAATCGGAAATCTTTTGTCTAATTTGATATTGCGGTCCAGCAAAATCACCAGTTTTTAACATATATCCTTCTTGAACCATCCATCCGCCTAATCCTAAACCTCTTAAAAGTACATTTTTTCCGTTTCCATCAACAATATTTTGACCTTCTCTGTGCAAAAAATTTTGTCCAAAAGAAGCGACTGATGGTAGTAGTAGAAATGCTAAAATAATTTTTATTTTTATCTTTTTAATAGAATTTAGCGCCATTGGTTTGTTGTGGTTATTGTTAGTAAACTAATGTTTGAATTGCATGAGGTAAAATAGAAATTTCTGAAGTTGCTGTTCCTACACAAAGATTATAGTTTACTTTTTTATTACTTTGGTTGAGTACTATGGTAACTATTTTTCCATCAGGATTTATGAAAGAAGTTGTTAATAATTGGCTTCTACTTGCTACACTATTTATTCTATTGGCACCTTTAGTTATAAATTTTGAAAAGTGTCCAATAACATAATAAGATGGAGTGTAAATTAATTCTCCCGAATTGGTGTCGGCATGAATTGGTGAAAAACAGAAATTTTTTACGTGATTTGGACCACCATTTTGATCTAAGAGTACATTCCAATCTGTCCAACCTACAGTTCCATTATTAAAATCGTTTATCATTGACTTTCCATAGCGTTCACCATTTGACCAAAGTTGATATTTACTAGCATCAAATTTTTCGATACAACCTTCTGTAAAAAACAAATTTTTAGATGGATACATTTCATTAACCTTACCTATATTATCAAACATTTGATCACCACCACTCCAAGTTTCATACCAGTGAAAA
>JAIEMH010000028.1 GCA_019752245.1 Flavobacteriaceae bacterium | reverse complement strand
AACGGTGTTGAAAGCATTTGCAAAAGCATATTCAAGATGTTGAACAGAGCTAACTACTTTTTGTGCGGTAGATGCGCCCATCATGTTTTTTAACAAAGGAACTTTAGTGCTTTTATTTCCATAAGTTACAACAGCCCAAGGAAAAACAACTTCTTGTGTTTGCTTTCCTTTTTCATCCATAGTTACGTTTAAAGGTGTCAAACCTCTATCGTAAAACTGTTGCATTATTTTTTCACGATCTTCTTCCTTTTCTAGCGGATTTACAAATTGAAAAATGATATTCGAATTGTAAGCTTTGAATTCTTCAAGTAGTTGTTGTGTTTCTGTTTGCAGTTTTTTGAATTCTCCTGGAAAATTTCCTTCCAAGAAAACATCTACATACATTGGTTCTTTTACTTCTTTAATAATATTTAATGAAGTTGTTGATAGTGTATAACGTTTGTCTGATGTTAAATCGAAACGTTTGAAAAAGAAATATCCTGCGAAGTTTATTAGTATTAAAACTCCAACAATGGTAAGCAGGTTTTTTAAGTTTATCTTCTTATTTTCCATTACGATTTTAACGATTTTAATTTATAAACGGTCAACGATAAAAATACGATGGCAATACTAACAAAATATGTTACATCGCGCGTATCAATTACACCGCGACTCATACTTTTAAAGTGGTAATCCATTCCGAAAAAGGCTATTAAATCTCCAAATTCTTTAAATTGAGAGGCAACACCTTGAAATCCGAAATAAAAAATAAAACACAAGAAAACCGAAACTATAAAAGCAACAATTTGATTTTCTGATAGGGTAGAAGTAAAGATTCCGATAGCTGTGTAACCTGCAATCAAGAATAACAATCCAAAATAGGAACCCATTGTACTTCCCATATCGATATTTCCTTCTGGCATTCCCAATCCGTAAAGTACATAAACATAAATGAATGTTGGAATAATTGCAATTACAATTAAAAGAAAGGCACCAAAGAATTTTCCGCCTACTATTTCCCAAATTGAGATTGGTTTGGTCAATAACAATTCAATAGTTCCTTGTTTTTTCTCATCAGAAAAACTTCGCATGGTTACGGCAGGAATTAAGAAAATTAATATCCAAGGTGAGATAGTAAAAAACGGAGATAAATCGGCAAATCCGCTGTTTAAAATGTTGTATTCACCTTCGAAAACCCAAAGAAATAATCCGTTGAGTAAAAGAAAAATGGCGATTACTAAATACCCAATTGGCGAACCAAAAAAGGATTTTATTTCTCTTAATAATATTGATTTCATTTATTTTTTGTTTAAAAGTTTAAATGTTTAAGAGTTTAAAAGTTTAATTTGTTCTATGAACAGATTTAAACAATTTTAAACCAAATTAAACTAAAGAAACTAATTTATCTACACTCCAAGCTTCGGGTTTATCGTTGAATAATTTTTTTGTAAAGGTCCAAATTTCATCAAATAATGCTGATTTTCTGTAATTTTCTAAATCATCTTCTGTTTCCCAATAACTGTAGGTAAAGAAAATATTTTTGTTTTTTTTGTCTTGATACAATTCAAGAAAACGATTTCCTGGTGCGTTTCGTATATGGTTTTTCATTAATTCGAAATTTTCCAGAAATGCAGGAATATGTTCTTCATGAAATGATAATTTTACTATTCTAACAAACATAATTTATTTTTTTAAATCATTTTCAAAATCGCGTCTTTCTTTGCTCCACATAGCTCTAAAATAATCTTGATTTATGATGAATTGGTTGCTCATTCTGTTATAAAAAGCTGCCGCTTCATCATATTGCAATGGATTCTTTTTTCTAGAACAAAAAGCATAATCATTTGCAAAATGATATTTTACAGCGGCATTGATAATAGCCGAAAAATTGTTGACGTTACTTCTCAAAAACGAATTAATAACATCATTAATATCTTGTTTCAGTTTGTTGTCTTTGTCTGTATATTTTGTGAAATTTTCAATGTATTTCCAACGCATGTTACCTAAATAAAATATAAAACTAGCTTCGTTAAACTTATCTTCCTTTAATAGTTCTATGGATTTATTTATAAATTCTCTTGGATGAAGCGTGTTTAATTGTTTTGCAATACCATATACATTTTCATCAAGTTTTCCAATGGTTTTATTTGTTATAAGTGCATCTGAATATTTATAAAATTTCACATAAATGCTATCTAAATCTTGACCTAATGAAGAATAAGATAGTAATAATAAAAGTGCAATATTAATTATGTTTTTCATTAAAAACTAACTATTAAAATTTATCATTACAAAATCTCTATAACCTAATCCTAATAGGGAAGAAGCCGACCCAGTTTTTTTGGGATTGCTTTTATAAATTCCAATTTCTAGAAAACCAGCTTCATTGAAAATTGCTAAATTTCTACCATTAATCGTTGTAGATTGGTTATCTGTAGTTTCAATATCAGAATATTTTGCAAAAATACTTTTTACTTTTTTACCTTTAAAATTGACTTCATAAGGACGTCCTTTGGCAATATCTAAAAACAATTTCTTAGAAATATTAGTTACTGCATTTCCAAAATGGTCAATATATACTACATAACCTTTTATCGAATTCAAGTCGGATGCTATTACTGGTTGCAACTCGGTAACGTCTTTTATGGTTTTAATTTCTTTACCAATAACGCTCAATGAACCACCTTTAGCGATATGAACTGCAACTGTTACAAAAACATCCATATCAGTCGCTTCTGGCAATAATCTGTCGTGAATGTTGATTGCAACTATTTTTTGTGGTTTAATTTTTTGAATGAGCATGCTTAAAATTCCGTTATCGGCAGCTATAAAAAAATGGTCATTCCACTCCATTGCAATGTGTTGGTTGTCTGAAGTCAATTCAATATCAACACCAATAATGTGAACTGTTCCTTTTGGAAAACTATTAAAACTGTTACTTATAATATATGTTGCTTCACTAGTATTAAACTGATCTACATTGTGAGAAATGTCAACTATCACAGCCTGTTCATGTTGCGATAGAATTTTCCCTTTCAAAGCGCCAACAAAGTGGTCTTTTAGTCCGTAATCGGTAGTAAGGGTAATTATTGACATAAAATTGTTTATAACTAAATGAGAAACGTATTGGTGTATTTCTTAAATTTGAATTTTTCTCATAGTCGAACTTTTCTTAAACTCAATTTTAGAGGCCTTAATATTTCAATTCTAAAAAGGTTTTGCAGATTGAGCTGAGTTTTGATTGGATGCGGCAGAGAATTCTATCTAATACATGGCAAGCACAAGGAAGATATTTGGTTTGGAAAA
>JAIEMH010000248.1 GCA_019752245.1 Flavobacteriaceae bacterium | reverse complement strand
CCCCAATAAGAGTTTTGACCAAAAGGAGACCAGTTAAAACTCATATTCCAACTCAACAAATCTCTATTCAATCGTATTTGAGTATATGTAACACCTTTTTGAACAAAATCATAACCAGTAGAAACACCAATTTTCCATTTTGGTGTTAAATCGGTATTGGCCGATATCATTAATGAATTGCTAGAAATTTTCTTTTCGCCAGTTAAATTTGTATAGGTTATAGAATAGGCAAAAGTTATATCCCATGGTATTTTTGCATTGTAAAATCCGCTGAATTCACTTTCCTCATCATCTTTTTTATTTGACTCTTCACCATCATCTGTTGGATTGTTAAGTTCTTCATTAGAACCAAATAAATCATCAGAACGACCTCCATTTCTCGATCCTTGAACATTCTTTTTGGTTTTATCATTTCCAGAACTTGATACCGAATAATTAATAGTCATATTAGCACTAGTCATTCTAAATAATCCACTGCCATCTTCAATATTGAAAGTGTTAATTCGTTTTTTATTTTTATCTAAAGCATATGGATCTAAAGTTGCAGCAAAATTGACATTCATTTTTTGTTTAAACAATAAAGTTCCACCACTTACGCGCATCGGTGACCAACGAAGTGAGTCGGCAGCAAAATCATAACTAGTAGAAAAATTTAAATTATTCAACAACATTATTTTTTTTGGTGCTGTTGCTGTAGAGTCTTTATCTCTAACTTTTGCTTCAAAAGTGTTGCTTAAATTAAAACCAACGTTGTTAGAATAAGCTTTTCCTGGAGCACCAAAAATTCCACCATCAAATCTTGTATATTCAGCTCTGTTTCCGCTAGCATCGGTTGCATAAGTGTCATAATATTTGGCAAAACTTGGTGCATAACTATGAGAAATTGCTGGACGCATGACATGACGAATGGATTGAATTTTTTTGTCTTCACCAAAATTAAAAGTTCCGTAAACAGTAGTACCAATGCTATTAGAAAAAGAGTAGGTTCTAAAAGCATCAAAACCGTTAACTTCTTTTGTTACTACAGCTCCAGTTGGTGCAACTGGTGGCAAAGTATTTATTTCATAATCTTTCCTGATGGTTTTTAAATACCAAATTTCTTGATAGTTCACAGAAGTTGAGGCACTAAAGTATTTAAAAATCTTAAAATTGGTGCTTAAAGGAATAGAATGTTGCAATCCAACCTTTGCATTATTAAACATTTCTTTCTTGAAGAATAAAGTGTCAGTAGTTGCAATTTGATTTTCGCCTCTTAAATTGTATTGTAAGTTAATGTTCTTAAAAAAACCTTTTTTAATTCCGTCTTTTGGTGCAAACGGATAAATTCTATCAACACTTGCTTGAAGCGTTGGCAACGTCATATTAATTTGTTTTGTTTGCGTATTTTGCGAATGTGTAGCCGTAAGAGACATGTTTACTTGCGGAACACTATTAAATGTTTTTGAATAAGATATTGAAGAACTCAAAGTATTATTTAAAGTAGAACCAATATTTACTTGATTGATCGATTGTTGAAAATATTTACTACTTCCTAAATTGACTGATGCCGAAAATCTAGAATTGGGATTCGATTTAGAGTCTTTAGCGTGTGACCACTGAATGTTATAAATCTTACTTTTAGAGTAATCGGGATAACCTCGTTCGCTATTAATTTGATTTTCATAACGAATGTTTACATTTCCGTTGTACTTGTATTTGTTGGCATAACTTGACTCAAACCGCAAAGCATAACTTCCGTTGGTGTAATAATCTCCAAGAACTGCCAAATCATACTTCTCGCTTAAAGCAAAATAATAACCACCGTTTTGCAAAGCATAACCACGTTGGTTATTTTGTCCAAAACTTGGTGGAATTACTCCAGAATGACTTTTCTCTGTAATAGGAAAAAATGCAAAAGGCAAAGCAATAGGAGTAGGAACATCGGCAATGTACATGTTTGTGAAGCCTACAACAACTTTTTTTCCAGGAACAAGTTTTGCTCGTCTTGCTAAAAAATAATATTCTGGATCGTCCAGATCTTTTGCAGTTGTAATACGCGCACCTTTCATAAAATAAACAGAGTCATTCTCTTTTTTAACAACTTCTGTTTTAATGTTCATTTCTTGTTGAGACGTTCTAGAATTCCAAATAAGTGCCTTTTTGGTTTTGTAATTAAAACGAATAGAATCGGGTTCAATAATATTAGAACCTTGTTTAAAAACTGGTAATTGCGTATAATTTCCTGCTGAATCTTTTAGTCTACCAGCATAAACTTCGTTCTTTTGATAATCAAAAACGATGATTCCTGATTTTAATTCATAGTCAAGATAGTTCAATTCGCCACCATCATATAATGTAATTAGCTTTTTTTTCTGATCAAACTTAGCATATTTTTTTGCTCTATATTTTACTTTTCCTTCTAAAACCGATTTGAATTTTTTAATAGTATCTACTTTTAAAGTATCAATTTTTTTAACAATAGGTTTGGGTTGAATAGGCTCTTTATTAAGGCTGTTTTCTGATCTAGTAGTCTGATTTTTAGCAGGAATTGGCTTCGCTTTTTTAGGAGTTTCTTGAGCGAATAAATTTGAACTTCCTATTGTTAGGAAATATGCTGATAAAACGATATAAAATAAGTTTGTACGCAAAGGTTTAAATGCTATTTTTGTAAAAATATGGCTTGATTTTTGTTATTTCAACCATAGTTTAATTTTGGTCAAAAATAAGTAAATATTACTTTTATAAGTCATTGCTTTAATTAAAATTAACTTTTTCGAATGAAATTCAATTATAAAACTATTTTTCTACTCTTTTTCTTGTATTCATTTACTTGTGAATCAGTGTTTTCGCAAAAAAAACATGCTTTCACAATAATATTAGATGCTGGTCACGGTGGAAAAGATCCAGGAAATTCATATCATGGCTACACCGAAAAAGAAATTGCCTTAAAAACAACGCTAAAAGTAGGTAAGTATTTAGAAGATGATAAAGACATTAAAATAATTTATACACGAAAAACCGATGTTTTTATTGAATTGGTTAACCGACCAAAAGTTGCTAATAAAGTCAATGCCAATTTATTTGTTTCTATTCATTGCAATTCGGTTAAAAATTTTGAACCTTCTGGAACAGAAACTTTCGTTATGGGATTGTCCAGAAGCAACATGAATCTTGAAGTAGCTAAAAATGAAAACTCGGTTATTTTATTAGAAGACAACTATAAAGAAACCTATGAAGGTTTTGATCCCAAAAAGCCAGAATCGCTTTTAGGAATTACAATGATGCAAGAAGAGAATTTAAAAAGCAGTATTG
>JAIEMH010000223.1 GCA_019752245.1 Flavobacteriaceae bacterium | reverse complement strand
GTGTAAATTGAGAATATACATGCCAACCTTCCTCAATTGTGGCACTCATTATCAGATTGAATTCGGTATCAGAAATTTTCTCGGTTTTAGAAGTCCATTTTACTGGTTTTTTTATTTGTGAATTTCCAGTTGCAAAAGCTAAAAAAGCCAAAAGCACAAAAAATAATTTCTTCATTAGTTTAGTTTTATATGTAGTTTGTTTGTTGTTTTATTAGTAATTTTAAATCGGTCGTCTTGGCGTTTTCCTATAACCCAAACAATTTGGTTATCAGAACATAAAATCCATTGATTTGATTTATCAATTAAAGACATTTTTTCATCCTTAAAATACTTGCTTAATTTCTTTTTGCCTTGCATTCCTATAGGATAAAAATAATCGCCTTCCTGCCATTTTCTGATGGTCAGCGGAAACTTCAATTGATCTTCATCTACAAAGATACTATTAGAATCTGTAACAGAAATGTCATCTATGTTACAAAGCTCAATATTTAAGGGAATTTTAACGTCTTTTTGGTTTTTATTGATAAAAAATACCTCTTCAATAGATACGTTTTCTTTAGCATAAAGGATTAAAAAATCTCTGTCTTTCAATAAAATATAATTTTCAGAAAAGACTTGTTTGCCCGATTGTACTGTAACCAAATCATAAATATCGTTCCAAGATGTAAATTCAAATTCTTTAAGCCATTGGTACAAATAAGCTTTGTAATTAGGTAACTTTAGCAATTCATTCAAATTGATTTTCAATTGATTACCATCATCCTGAATTGCAACTTTATGAACCAAATTAGTTGCATCATGAACTAATGATTGGGATTGCTGTAAGTTTTCTAAAGTATTTTGAAAGGAAGAAAGCAAATTGGAATTCAATTCTTTCAAAACCGGAACTACATCATGTCGAATTTTATTTCTTAAATATTTATCGGATGCATTACTCGAATCTTCTCTCCATTGGATGTTGTTTTCATGGGCATAATTCTCAATTTCAAGTCTTGAAAAAGGTAACAATGGACGAATAATTTTATCGTTTTGAGCTGGAATTCCTGTTAAACCTTCCAATCCTGTTCCGCGACTTAGGTTGATTAGAAAGGTTTCTAAACTGTCGTCCAAGTGATGTGCCGTTAAAATATAATCGAAATTACACTCAAGTAATTGTTCATTAAACCAATCATAACGTAACTTTCTTGCAGCAAGTTGTGTTGATAATTTATAATCAGATGCAAATTGATTAGTATCAAATTTCTGAATGAAAATTGGAATATTCCTTTCGTCACAAAATGCTTTAACAAAATATTCGTCGCCATCACTTTCTGAATTTCTCAAAGAAAAATTACAATGCAAAACTGCAATTTCATAATTCAATTGGTGAAATAAATCTAGCAATACAATGCTATCAACGCCACCACTAACAGCCAAAAACAACTTCTTCTCGCTTAGAAAAGCAAAATTTGAGGATAAATGTTTTTGAAGTTTAGTAAGCATTTTCAAAAGTAAGGAATTTATTTAACTCAAAACCTCAAACATTGCTTTGGCTTTAAGCAAACACTCTTCATATTCATTTTCTGGTTCAGACAAAGAAGTTATTGCGCTTCCAACCGAAAAAGAAAGATACTGATTGTCAGAGTTATACAAAATACTTCGAATGACTACATTAAAATCAAAATCACCATTCGGAGTAAAATAACCCACTGCGCCACTGTACAATCCGCGTTTGGTTTCTTCAAGATTTTCAATAATAGTCATGGCCGAAATCTTTGGAGCACCAGTCATACTTCCCATTGGAAAAGTCGTTTTCAAAATTTCTATTGGAGATGTTGTGTGTTCAACTTTAGAAACTATTGTAGAAATCATTTGATGCACTTGTTTAAAGGTATAAATTTGACACAATTCTTCAACTTCAACCGAACCTTTTGTGGCGGTTTTAGACAAATCATTACGCACTAAATCAACAATCATTATGTTTTCTGAACGTTCTTTTTGATTGTTTTGCAAGTCATTTTTTGATGCCTCGTCTTCAATTAAGTCAGACGATCGCTTGGAAGTTCCTTTTATGGGTTGCGAAATTACTTGCTCATCTTGCTTTTTTAAATAACGTTCTGGTGATGCCGACAGTAAATAATGCTTATAATTTTTAAAATAAACTGCAAAAGGTGGCTCTGAAATTTGATTTAATTTTCTGTAGATTTCCAAAGGATCTATTTGGACATTTTCAGCATAAAATTCCATACAAAAATTAGCTTCGTAAATATCGCCACGATGAATGTGTTCGAGTACTTTAGAAACTTTAGAAATATAGTTTTCTTTAGAAATTCGTTGATTAATAATAATTTTTGATGACTGAAAACTGAATACTGAACACTTATTTATTGCTTCAAAATCCTCTTCAATTTCATCATCACACATATTCAAATACTGAATTTCTAGTAGATTTTCTTTCAACAAAAATATTTTTTTAGGTTGAAAAAAAAACAAATCCGAAAAATGTAATCCATCAAAATTATCGGATTTTAAATCTTCAATATCGTTCTTTAAATCATATGATAAATAACCAAAAATCCAATCTCTAGCTTGACTTTGATATTGATGCAAATCTTCAAAAGCTTTTTCGTAATCGGTTTTAATTGACGTTAAAGCATCAACAGCAAGAACGCAATCGTAACTTGAATACTTTTGATTATGGGAATTAGAATCTAAAAAAACTACTTCGCGAAATTGGTTAGCCCACAACAAAAGTTGCTGTTTAAATTCGGAAGGATTTTCAATAGACTTGGAAATAATTGTTCTCAAAAGAAATAATTTATTTTTCAAAATTACGATAAAATATATTTTAAGCTAAATTTAAGTTTGATGATTTTTTGGCACGATTTTTAGATACTTAAAATTATCATAAAAATTCATTTTAAAGACCATTTATTATTGATAATAAAATTACTTGTAAACATATAGTTAAATATAATTATCTAAATAATAACTTTAAATAAATTTTTTATGAACAAAAAAACCAGATTAGTTGTGGCTTTGCTTTTTATTGGCATTGCATTTTCATGTAAAAACTCAGAACCATCATCAGTATCAGAATCTTCTGCCGATGCAACTTCAAAAATTGCAGTTGTTAAAAGCGACTCAAGTAGCGGCAGTACTTCAGATTCTACAGAAGTTGAGCAACAAACTCAAGCAGGACAAATAACTGCTGGCGAATGGAAAGACTTAGAAAACTGGAAATTTTGGAGATGGAAAAATGGTGTATATACAGAAAATCAATTTTATCGATTGACAAGTCCCCGATTCATATTAGAATGTTAAAGTTTTGT
>JAIEMH010000391.1 GCA_019752245.1 Flavobacteriaceae bacterium | reverse complement strand
CTAGATGAGCCTACCAATCACTTAGATTTAGAGATGATTGAATGGTTAGAAGATTATTTCGCTAAAGAAAACATTACGTTATTTATGGTTACGCACGACCGTTTCTTTTTGGAACGCGTTTGTAACGAGATTATAGAACTAGAAAACGGAAAATTATATAGTTACAAAGGAAATTACAGCTATTACTTAGAGAAAAAAGAAGAACGATTGGCTTCTGAAAATGCTTCTATCGATAAAGCTCAAAATCTTTTTGTAAAAGAATTAGCATGGATGCGAAGACAACCAAAAGCTAGAACTACAAAATCAAAATCGCGACAAGATGACTTTTATGTAATTAAAGAAAAAGCAGAAAGTCGTCGAAAAGAGAACAAAATCGAACTTGAAATTAACATGGAACGTCTTGGAAGCAAGATTATTGAGTTGCATAAAATTTCTAAAAAGTTTGGTGATAAAAAGATTTTAGAGAATTTCAGTTTTGATTTTCAGCGTGGTGCGCGAATTGGGATTATTGGAAAAAACGGAACAGGAAAATCGACATTTTTGAACTTGTTGACGCAAACAATTCCGACCGATTCTGGAAAAGTAATTACTGGAGATACAATCAAGATTGGATATTATACGCAAAGCGGAATTAACCCAAAACCGGGACAACGTGTTATCGATATTATTAAGGAATACGGTGAATATATTCCGTTGATGAAAGGGAAATTGATTTCGGCAAGTCAATTGTTGGAGCGCTTTTTATTTGATAGCAAAAAACAATACGATTTTGTTGAAAAATTGAGTGGTGGCGAATTGAAACGATTGTATTTATGTACTGTTTTGATTCAGAATCCGAATTTCTTGATTTTGGATGAACCAACAAATGATTTGGATATTGTAACGTTGAATGTATTGGAAAGTTTCTTGTTGGATTTTCCTGGCTGCTTGCTTGTAGTTTCGCACGACCGCTATTTCATGGATAAAATTGTTGATGATTTGTTCGTTTTTAGAGGTGACGGAATTGTAGAAAACTTCCCAGGAAATTATTCTGATTTTAGAGCGTATGAAGATTCGGCTGAGCCAGCAAATAAAGACGACAACAAAGAAAAGAACAATTGGAAACAAGCAAAAACTATTTCGGCTGGATTGAATTTTAACGAGCAAAAAGAATTCAATAAAATCGAAAAAGAAATTAAGGATTTAGAACATCAAAAGAAACAAATTGAACAATTATTCTCTGACGGAAAAGTTGCTGATAATGATATAGAATCTAAAGCAAATGAATTGCAGAAAATAATTCAAACTATGGAACAGAAAGAAGAACGTTGGTTTGAATTGAGTTCAAAAATGGAATAAAAAAAGTATTCAGTGCTCAGTGTTCAGTTGGCAGTTACGCTCTGAATACTGATCACCGAACACTGAACACTAAATAATGTTACAAATTATAAAGTCATACCTAAATTTCCTTTGGAACTCCAAGAATCAACACGGAGTGCATTCGCCGTTTGTGTATAATTTAGTCACAAAATGTTTTTATGATAAGAAAAAGTATCCTGAATATTCTATTTTAAAAAACTACAGAAATTCACTTTTAGAAAATAAAAACACCATTGAAGTCACCGATTTTGGTGCTGGTTCGCGAGTTTTTAAAAGTAACACTCGTGCCATAAATCAAATTGCTAAAAATGCTGGAATTTCTCCAAAAAGAGCAGAATTATTATATAGAATTGTAAATTATTTTCAGCCAAATACTATATTAGAAATTGGAACTTCTTTAGGATTAGCAACTTCTGCCCTATCGTTAGGAAATAAAAATTCAAAAATTATTACTTTAGAAGGTTGTCCAAATACAATGTCAATTGCAAAAAATAAATGTCAATTGCAAAATCTAAATAATATCGAATTTGTAAATACAAAATTTGAAGACTATCTAAGTAACTACCAACTAAAAACTGAACATTATCAACTTATTTATTTTGACGGAAATCATTCAAAAAAAGCTACTTTGGAGTATTTTGAGCTTTTAATTCCAACAATAACAAATGATTCCGTTTGGATTTTTGACGATATTCATTGGAGTTCAGATATGGAAGAAGCTTGGGAAATAATTAAAAATCATCCAAAAGTTACTGTTACTATCGACACCTTTCAATGGGGAATTGTCTTCTTTAGAATCGAACAAGAGAAAGAACATTTTGTGATTAGAGCATAAAAAAAATGACAACCTTCCCAGATTGTCATTTCTCCAATTGAATTAATAATTGTACTTATTCTTTTGCTTCGGCAGTTTCTCTACTTTTTGCACCAATTCTATTTACTTTAAACATAGGTGCAAATTTAAATTTGATTGATGCAATTTTAGCATTATCGTCAGATGTCAAACCTTCTTTTTCAACAGTGTTTTTTCTGCTATCTAATGCTTCATACATCAATTTTATCTCATCATAATCTTCTCTAGAAAAATCACCTTTATTGTCTTTATAGGCTTGAAAAAAAGTTTCATAGGTTTTTAAAATATTATCTTTATTCACCCAAGCAAAACTCATATCATCACCAATTTTTCCTGCTCCAAACAATCTGTCTCTTAGCAATTGACTTGGACTAGCCGTCACTACTTTCTTTTGAGTAGATTTTGCCTCAATAGTAGCTTTTAATTCATCATATTTAGCTGCGGCTGCATCAATTTTTTCTTGTGATGAAGTTTTGGCAGCTTCATCAAGATTAGCTAGAGACTCATTGGCACTTGTACTTTTTCTATCAAAATCAACCGCTATTTTCTCCCAGTTGGTTTCAGCATCGGCAGCAGAAACTGCTTTTAATGAATCAACATAACTTTCCAATTCGCTAATTCTTTTATCAGCCATTTCTTTATCTTTGTTTTGACAAGAAACCATTCCTAATAGAATCATTGAAAACAATCCAAATTTTAATACATTTTTTTTCATAATAAATAAGTTTAAATATTTATGGTAAAATTATCTCAAACATCAACTTAGTCTGTTACACAATTAAAACTTAAACTTATATAAATCGCATTTATTTCTTCTTGAAATTTGTAACTTTATCCAGATTTAAACTACTAACCATTTATTAGTTAAAAATAAATTATGTCAAATCCACTTATAAACATTACCAATATAAAACGTGATTTCGTTCTTGGAACAGAAATTATAAACGTTTTAAAAGGAATCGATTTACAAATCAACAAAGGCGAATATGTAGCATTAATGGGACCTTCAGGATCTGGAAAATCAACTTTAATGAATTTATTAGGCTGCCTGGATACACCAACTTCCGGAAGTTACATTCTGAACGGAAAAGACGTCAGCC
>JAIEMH010000070.1 GCA_019752245.1 Flavobacteriaceae bacterium | reverse complement strand
ACAATTATACTATCCAGAAAGCCCATATTCATTCGCAGTATTTTCTTCCGACGTATTAGGTACTATTTATGAAATTTTTCTCTCAGAACAATTAGTCATTGACAAAAACAACGAAATTAAATTAATAAAAAAACCTGAAAATGCTGATCGCGATATTATTACAACGCCAACATTCGTAATTCAAGATATACTCAGAAAAACAGTTCAGCTAAAAACCCAGAGAAAAACTTACAATGAAATTTGTCAATTAAAATTTGCGGATATTTCATGTGGTTCCGGAGCTTTTCTTTTAGAGCTGTTTCAATTGCTAAATGATAATGTAATTGACTACTTTATAAGTACAGATAAATCACAGCTTATCCAAACCGCTATCGAGACTTATAAGTTGCCGTACGACACTAAAAGAAATCTGTTAGTAAATTGCGTATTTGGTGTAGACAAAGATTATAATGCCGTCGAATCGGCAAAGTTTGGTTTGTTATTAAAATTACTAGAAAATGAAGATTCTTCATCAATTACCGCACGAAATCAAATTCTTCCAAGCCTAGATCAAAATATTTATTTTGGCAATAGTCTTATTGAACCTGGACAAGTATTGTTAGAGAATGAACAACTCATTATAAATCCGTTCGAGTTTGGAGCATTGAAGTTCGATGCAATTGTAGGAAATCCACCTTACATGAAATCGGAAGACATGAAAAACATCACTCCTTTCGAGCTTCCAATTTATAAGACAATATACACTTCATCACATAAACAATTCGATAAATATTTTTTATTTATCGAACGTGGACTCAATCTTCTAAAAAAGGATGGTCTTCTAGGTTATATTGTTCCAAGCAAATTTACAAAAGTAGGTGCAGGCATGAAACTCAGGGAAAATCTTGCAAATAATCGTTATTTGTTTTCACTGGTATCATTTGGAGCAAACCAGTTATTTGCAGATAAAACTACTTATACAAGTATTCTAATACTTTCGAAAAGTATGCAGGAAGAATTTACGTTTACTGAAATAAAAAGTTTACCGGAATGGAAAATCAGAAATTACGATAAAGTCATTTCTGCAACAATAAAATCTGCCGACCTTTCAAGTGATCTTTGGTTTTTGATTCCACCTTACTTAAAAGATGTTTATGATAGAATTTTGAAGCAAAGTGTTGATTTAGAAAAACTCGTAGGAAAGAAAAATATAAACAATGGAATTCAAACCAGTGCAAATGATGTTTATATTATTCATGCAATTAAGGAAGAAAATGGATTAGTGCATTTTGAAAAAGACGACAAATCCTGGGCAATCGAAAAAGCGGTATTGAAACCTTATTATGAAACTGTAAGAAAAAAAGGCGAAGAAAAACTTAATACCTATAGGACTTTACAACCAAATACTTATGTGATTTTTCCTTATGTAGTCGAAAAAGGAAAAGCACAATTTATTAGTGAGGAAAACTTTACCAGCGATTTTCCTGAAACAATGAAATATCTACAGGCAAATAAAACCCGTTTGCAAAAAAGAGATATAAAGCCAGTTCCAAAAACTGATAAAGAGTGGTATCGCTTCGGTCGCAGTCAGTATCTGGAACTAGGTGCAATTCCTGAAAAGATTTTTATTGGGGTTATGTCCGCCGGAGAAAAATATCCAATAGATTTTTCCCAAACCTTACATACTGCCGGAGGAACAGCAGGCTATTGCAGCATTTTTTTATCAGCTAATTGTCCATATTCGATTTATTACATTCAAGCAATATTGAACTCCAAGTATGTAGAGTGGATAATAAATCTTAGAGGTGAAATATTCCGTGGTGGCTATATTGCGAGAGGCACCAAAGTACTCAAAAACCTTCCAATTCTAGCAATCGATTTTGAAAATATGGAACTTAAGAGTCTGCATGACACAATAGTTGATGTGCAGAAACAATTAATTATCATTCAAGGTCAAATTGATAGTAATGTAGGTGATAAAAGAATGATTACACCACTCTTAGGAAAATTTTCGCGAGTTAAAAATGTATTGGACGAATTATTGAAAAAGCTATTTGGGTTGGGCGAAGATGATTTACTAATACCAAGTATAAAAGAATTATATGAAATTAATTGAAACAGCAACAGCTGAAAAACTTAGAGGCGGATTTTACACACCTGAACCGATTGCCGCATTTATTCTTAAATGGGGAATAAACGGAAGTACAGATTTTGATATTTTAGAGCCTAGTTGTGGTGATGGTGTTTTCATTGAGCAGTTAAAAAAAAGTAATCTCGCTTTTAATTCATTAACAGCAGTAGAATTTGACGATATTGAGGCAGAAAAAGCTAGTAAGATAGAACTTCATGATACGAAAGTATTAAATACAGACTTTCACATTTATTGTAATGAAACAGTTCAACGTTATAATTTAATAGTTGGAAATCCACCTTATATCAGATTTCAATATTTTGACGAAACTCAGCAAAATGAGGCTACTAGTATATTCAGACGCGCTGGACTTAAATACTCAAAACTTTCAAATGCATGGGTTTCTTTTGTAGTTGGGTCAAGTTTATTGCTGAAGGAAAATGGCAAAATTGGATTTGTTATTCCGGCAGAGCTTTTACAAGTTTCATATGCTCAACAACTTCGAGTATTTCTTGCACATTTTTACAATAAAATAAATATCATCTCATTTAAAAAATTAGTTTTTCCAGAAATACAGCAGGAGGTTGTATTGCTTCTTTGTGAAAAAAATGGAAGCGAATCACATTTGATTGAGCATTTGGAACTACATGATGCAGATGATTTAAAAAGACTTAACGTCGAAAAGCTTAAAAGTCCTTCAAAGAAAATAGATTTTACTTCTAATAAATGGACATATTATTTTTTGGATCAAGAAGAAATTGATTTTTTAGAGAATATTGCCTCTCGCAAAAAAATTCCAAATATTGGTTCATTTGCAAAAGTCGAAGTAGGTATTACGACTGGTGCAAACAGTTATTTTACTGTCCCAAAATCTGTAGTTGAATCATACGATCTTCAACAATATGCTAGACCGATGGTAGGTAGAAGTGTGCAAGTTAATAGTGTAATATTTACAAAAGATGATTGGCAGGCTAATGTTAAAAATAACGCCAAAGCACATTTACTAGTATTACCAAACAAAAACGAAATAAATGGTCATAAGGGTGTTAAATCATATATTCAATTTGGAGAAGAAAACGAGATAAATAAAGGTTATAAAACTGGCATAAGAGAAGATTGGTTTGTTGTTCCATCAATCAGAATTTCTGACGCTCTCTTTATAAGACGTAATAATCTTTATCCTCGATTAATAATTAATAATGCACAGGCCTACAC
>JAIEMH010000084.1 GCA_019752245.1 Flavobacteriaceae bacterium | reverse complement strand
CAGACATGACATTTCGCTAAGAAACTTTTAGTTCAAAGTGCATCTGAGATGTTTAAAATTTGAACGCTAACGGCACATATTCAAAATCGATATTTTATTCAAAGTAATTTCAGAAGTTGATAGAGTTTTAAAAAATAACGGAGTAATAATTATAATCGATTTTTTCTCTGAGGCATCTTTAAAAAATTCTTATCACCATATTGATGAGTTTCAAGCTTATTCATACAAACAGAATTATGATGATATTTTTATCTCATCTAAACTATATTATTTGTTAGATAAATCTACTTACAGTCATGAGACAAAAGAGTTAGATGCGTCTATTAATTACAACGATAAGTACAGCATTACTTTGTTAAAAAAAGATATTAATTCAAGTTACAAATAGATTTTGAAGATTACTTTAGGAACAGTTCAATTCGGAATACAATATGGAATTTCAAATACACATGGAGTTCCATCAGATAGTGAATTGGAATCAATATTTTCTGTTGCGAGTGAGTTAGGAATTAAACAATTGGATACTGCCAAAGCTTATGGAAATGCAGAAGAACGTATTGGTCAATTAAGTAATTCAAAATTTGATATCATTACAAAATTTCCAAGTGTAGATTATGAAAAAGATTTAGAAATTGCTTTATCAGAATCATTGCAAAAGCTAAATGTTAGTTCTATTTATGGATATTTAGCACATAATGCTGATGTTATAATTCATAATCCATCGCTATGGGAAGTTTTATTAGAAGCAAAAAAAGAAGGTAAGATAAAAAAAATAGGTTATTCATTATATACTCCTGAGCAATTAGAACGACTACTTGATTTGAATTATATTCCAGATTTAGTGCAATTGCCATATAGTATTTTGGATAGAAAATTTGAAAAACAATTATCAATTTTAAAACAATTAGGAACAGAAGTTCATGTTCGTTCGGTTTTTTTACAAGGATTGTATTTTATGAATCCAAATAAATTGCCAGAAAAGTTACAACCGCTTCAAGATTCATTAGTAGAATTAAAAAATCTATGTATTGAAAACAAAGTTTCTGTTGGAGAAGTTGCTCTAAATTATGTTATTTCAAATCCAAATATTGACAAATTAGTTATTGGAATTGAAACGGCTGAACAATTAAGAGAAAATATAAATCTAGTTACAAATTGGAAATCAAATAACGCATTGTTTTCCAAAATTGAAGCTATTGAAATAAAAGATAAATCATTATTAAATCCGGTGAATTGGTGAAAATAATTGGTGTAACACAAGCTCGAATAGGTTCTTCTCGTTTACCACGAAAAGTACTTTTAACTATAAATGATAAAACTCTTTTGGAATATCATTTAGAACGCGCTATACAATCTAAATTGGTTGATAAATGGATTGTTGCAACAACTGACGAACCAGAATCAGATTTGATTTGTGAAATTGCCAATAAGCTACAAATTTCTAGTTTTAAAGGCAGTTTGAACGATGTTCTTGACAGATTTTACCAAAGTGTAAAAAACGATAATCCAGATTACGTTGTACGTGTCACCTCAGATTGCCCATTATTAGATGCAACTCTTGTAGATGAAGTAGTTCAATTTTGTGTTGACAATAAATTAGACTATTATTCTAATGTTTTTCAAGAAGTCTATCCAGATGGTTTAGATGTCGAAGTATTCCGTTTTAAAGCATTGGAAGAAGCTTGGAATAAGGCTACAAACGCAGTAGATAGAGAACATGTAACACCATATATAAGAAGAAATTCAGAAGTAATTATACCAAAATCAAATATTGATAAAAAATATTCGGAACTACGAATTACCGTAGATGAAATTTCCGATTTTGAAGTAATTCAACATTTAATACAACAGTTAGGAGCTAATCAGCCATGGAAAATCTATGCAGATTATCTTCTTCAAAATAAAGAAATACAAAATATTAATCATTCCATTTTAAGAAACGAAGGTTATATGAAAAGTAAATTCAATGAAATAGAACTAAGAAATATTACAAATTTCAAAGCTTCAGATGAATACAGAAGTAAAATTCACGATTTAATTCCTGGCGGAGCACATACATACTCTAAAGGTGATGATCAATTTCCAATTTTGTCACCTGCAGCCATTGTTCGTGGCAAAGGTGCTTATGTTTGGGATGTTGACGGCAATCACTATTTAGATTGCTCGATGGGATTAACCAGCGTTAGTCTAGGTCACGCATATGAACCAGTTTTGAAAGCTGTCCGTGAAGAATTAGAAAATGGAGTGAATTTTCAAAGACCAGCAGCTTTAGAGAAAGAAATGGCTGAAACCTTTTTAGCTCTAGTTCCAGGTCATGATATGATTAAGTTTTCTAAAAATGGTTCTATTGTTACAACGGCTGCCGTAAAATTAGCTCGTGCTAAAACTGGAAGAAAATTGGTTGCTTTTCCTGGCGATCATCCATTTTATAGTTATGATGATTGGTTTATTGGAAGTACGCCATGCAACAAAGGAATTCCAGAAGAAATTTCGAATTTATCGGTTACCTTTAAAGGTTGTGATTTAGAATCACTTCGAGCTTTATTCCAAAAATATCCAGATCAAATTGCTTGTGTCATTACGGAACCAGAAAAAAACAGTTGTGGCAACGGATGTTCTTGCGCCTTAAATGTTGGTGATTTCTTGAAACAAGCCATCGAATTGTGTCACGAAAACGGCGCGTTATTTATAGCAGATGAAATGGTTTCAGGATTCAAAACAGAATTCCCAGGAACAATTACAAAATATGGAATTCAACCTGATATGGCTACTTGGGGAAAAGGTATCGCAAACGGATTTTCTTTCTGCGCACTTACAGGAACCAAAGAAGTAATGGAGTTAGGCGGAATCAATCGTGAAGGAGAAGAAAAAGTGTTCTTAATTTCTACAACGCATGGTGGTGAAACCCACGGATTAGCTGCTGCAATTGCAACTATCAAAGAATATAAAGAGAAAAACGTAATCGCTCACAATCATCATATAGGTAAGAAATTAATAGAATTGTGTCAGCAATTAGTTGTTGAAAATAACTTGGCTGAATACATCAACGTTATTCCATCAGAATGGATGCCAGTTTTTGTATTTAAAGACCAATCTAAAGTTGCTTGCCAAGGATATAGAACTTTGTTTTTGCAAGAAATGATTAAACGTGGCGTATTGTTTCAAGGTGTTTTTGTTCCTTGTTTCTCACACACAGAAGATGATGTTTACTATTTTGCAAAAGCATTTAGCGAATCATTACAAGTGTATAAAAAAGCATTAGAGGAAGGATATTCAAACTATTTAGTTGGTAGTCCAGCAAAAGCTGTTTTTAGAAAGATATTATAAAA
>JAIEMH010000385.1 GCA_019752245.1 Flavobacteriaceae bacterium | reverse complement strand
TGAAAAAAGGTTTCCTAATAATTCTATTCTTTGCTATTCAAGTAAGTTTTTCTCAAACCAATACCCAATTATCAGTTCCTAATCCTGATGATGTTATCTATACTAACGAACAAGTTACAAGTATTCCCCAATTTGTTGGAGGAACCAAAGCATTGGATAAATTTATTTTAAGAAATTTTAGGCAACCAATAAAAACTATAAAAGGTGAAGTTTTGGTCTCTTTTATAGTTGAAAAGGATGGAAGTTTATCAGAAATTGGAGTTCTTGGCGATGCCGGAAAAGGAACCGCTGATGAATCAATTCGTGTAATGAGTAGTTCTCCTAAATGGATTGCTGGAATTTTAAACGGAAACCCAGTAAGAGTTCAGTATTTATTAACGATAAAGGTCAATTCTAAAAGTTAGAAGTGCGTTTCTTTCTACCTGAACTAATCACTTATTTATCTTGAATACCAAAGTTCATTATTAATATTTAGGGCATCGATTATTTCTATACAATGTTTAAGTTCTTGATGGGTTTCTTTAATCAAATCAAGTTTTACATCTTTTAAACTTACAGAAATATCATAAGGTTCCATCATGTTTGCACCCCAATTGATGGTGAAATACATTTTAGAATCTATGAAAACAAAATTCATATCATAGTTATACCTCTTTTTGAAATTCAAAATGCGCTCAACCAAAGCTGTCGATAATATGTATCTTGCCTCAATTTGATTGGAACTGTAAACATCAAAAAGACTATTAAACGTTGTATTTTCTAGAATAACATCGTCTAGTTTTTGAGTTCTATAGAAATTTCTGTTTTTTTGATATTGATCATAGTTTCCGGTAGTTTCTGTTAAATTAGTTCCATCAAGAATTCCGCCAATATCTAATGACGTTTTTTTCCAAACTTTGGTTAATACTTTGGTTGTTTCTTTAAAATTCTTATTAAAATTAGCAACCATAAACAATCCAGAAACTCTTCCTGTTGTAAATTCACAAAATTCTACCTGCGTATTTCCAACCATTCCCGAAATATAATCTTCGCCAGCATAGCCATTTGAAAATAGAAAAGTACTATCATAGACTTGCATTTGTTCAAAATCAAATCTAGAAATGGCTTTCTTAGGATTGTATTCGAATGATGGATTGAATGATTTTATGATTTCACTTATAATTTTTTCCTTAATGGTGAAATAGTATTCTTTAGATATTACTTGGTTTTCATCTTGTTTCATTTTCACTTTCATGAATTTTTTTCGAAACAATAGAATCGGAATCAAAAATCCTGAAACTAAAAGAATTCCAGCGATTATGAATACTAAAAACATAAAAATTGGAGTGTCAAAAACCATTGTCAAAAATAAACAACCCAACAATGCAATTACCATTATTACAAAAAAAGCAATAAAACCAACAACTGAAGCGCCAATAAAACCAAAGAACATAGTAAAATTATCCTTTCTGTTTTCTTTGGAATTTCTATTTATTATTGTTGCGCCTTCTTGTCTTTTATTCTCTAATTCGTTTAAAAGTGCATCAAATTTTTTCTCGTCAAAAATATAATTAGTTTCCATTGAACAACTCTTTTACAGATACAGTTTCTCTTTCTGAAGTACTAATTTCGAATGAAGTTTTTCTTTTTGCACTCATAAAACTTGCAACAATATTAGAAGGAACGGTTTCAATTGTATTGTTGTATTGCATCACACTAGCGTTATAACTTCGTCTTGCTGCCGAAATTTGTTCTTCAATTTCCATCAATGATTGTTGTAAATGAAGCATGTTGGTATTCGATTTTAAATCGGGATAATTTTCTATAGAGACCATTACTTTTCCTAATAGTGAAGTTAATTCTGAATCTTGTTTCATTCTAGCTTCATCCGTTCCAGATTTATCCATCAAGGAAGATCTTAAAGATACAATTTTGCTTAATGTACTTTCTTCAAATTGCATGTACTGTTTGACTGAACTTACTAAATTCGGAATTAAATCATATCTTTTTTTCAATAAAACATCGGTACTTGAAAGTGCATTTTCAACTTGATTTCGTTGCTTGATAATTGAATTATAAGATTTGAAAAACGTATAAACGATAAAAAGTAGTAATAATAATGGTATAGTAATCATAGCTTTTTTTTTAATTATTGCGAAAATACATAAAAAAAGCCAATCTTTATGACTGGCTTTCAATTGTATAAATAGGTTTTACTTATTATTATCGATTACATAATTCAAAACTTTGGTCATTAAATGTACTCTGTCTTTACCTTGAACATTGTGTTTTGCCATTGGATAAGGAAAGAAATCTACTTGTTTTCCTGCTTCAATAAACTTTTTCACCAAGGCTAAATTGTGTTGCATTACCACTGTATCGTCACTTGTACCATGAATTAAAAGTAGTTTGCCTTTCAAATTGTTTACATAATTTAAAGTACTTGCCTCGTCAAAACCTTTTTGATTTTCTTCTGGCGTATCCATGTAACGCTCGCCATACATAATTTCATACCATTTCCAATCAGTAACTGGTCCACCAGCAACACCAACTTTAAAAGTATCTGGTTTTCTTAGCATTAACGATGTTGTCATGAATCCACCAAAACTCCATCCGTGAACTGCCAAAAGATTTCCGTCAACATAAGGTAATGATTTTAAATACTCTACACCTTTTAATTGATCATCCATTTCGTTTACACCCAATCTTCCGTGAATTACACTTTCAAAAGCAAATCCTCTATTGTCTGAGCCACGATTGTCAACAGTAAATACTAAATAACCTTGTTCTGCCATCCAATACATCCATAAATTGGCGCCATCCAAAAACGAATTTGTTACCAATTGTGCATGTGGACCACCATATACATAAACCAAAACTGGGTATTTTTTTGTAGCATCAAAATTACTTGGTTTTATTAATCTTGTAAATAAATCGGTTGTTCCATCGGCAGATTTTATTGTTTTTATTTCTGCAGTTCCCATTTCATAACCTTCATATTTATTTTTGCTTTCTAATAAAGTTGTTGCTTTTAAACTTTTATTATACAGTAATGATTTTGAAGGTGTAGTATGATTTGAATATTCATCAAAAAACCAATTCCCATCTGAAGAAACTATAACATTATGAACGCCCAAATCTTTAGTAATAAGGGTTTGTTTCCCTTTTAAATCAACTTTGTAAACCAACATATTGGTTCCGTTTTCACCAGTTGCTTTAAAATAAATTTCGGTTCCTGTTGGATTTGATCCGATAATTTCTCTTGCTGGAAATTTATTATTTGTCAATTGTGAACCCTTTTTTATTTGATTGGTAAAGAATTTCATTTCATTCAAAAAGCGGAAGAAAATGGCTAT
>JAIEMH010000122.1 GCA_019752245.1 Flavobacteriaceae bacterium | reverse complement strand
TGATGTAATAAAATATTACCCGCGATCCCGTTTGATGTTGTCAAATGGGGCTTGGCATATTACATTTGTCCTTATGAAGAAATTTCTGCTAATAATGAGTACTATAGTCAACAAATTGAACTTGCTGGCAATGATGCTCGTCAAAAAGATTTGCTTCAAAAAGAACAAGCTAAAAAGGATGCTGAACTTCAAAAGAAGAAACGTAAAGCAGAACATGACCAAGCAGTTTTCAATAAGGCCACGCAAGCTGCTCAAATTATTGGAGCAACTTCTTTGGCTGTTATTTCTGCCTTAGCACAAGTACCTAAGTTTGATTTTGGTATTTCAGCAAGTGCAATTGCTGCAATTTATGCTGGTATTGGTGCCGTTCAATTGGCTACATTATTAGCAACTCCTCTTCCAAAATATAAAGGAGGTCGTAAAGGAGGTAAAGCAGAATTTGCTGAGGTTGGAGACGGTTACATTAGTGAGGTAATATCTAGAAAGGATGGTTCTGGAGCTAGATTGACACCAAATGTTCCGACAATTACTTATTTGAATGAAGGAGATATGGTTCACAAGTCGACAGAAGATTATCAAAAATACATGCGCCAACAATTGATCAATGATTATGATAAAAGCGCCAATGAGGTTAGACAATATCAGCTTTTATTAAATGAAAGTAGCTCTAATCCTAACATTGATAAATTGATTGAAAAAGGCATTAAAGATGGATTTAAAAATGTAAAACACAATGTAAATATCCAAAACAAAATTGATTTAGGTTATGAACTATGGAGGATGTCTAATATAAACTGGAAAAGATAATGAACGCGATACAACCAGCATATAACAATAGAGTAGTTTACACCATGTACAATGAATTCTTTGGTTCGCTTGAATTAGAAGTGGATCCTATTGGATGGAATTCTGATGATAAAGAATATGCTAGAAATGAAGAGTACCATGGCATAACTGCTAAATTCTCAAACAACCTAACTTTCATAGGTGATGGAGCGGAATTCATAAACATGGTTTTTGATATGTTTGATATTATTGGCGAACTAAAACTTACTCGTTTAGAAAAACACCCAACAACCAATATTTTAAAAAGAACTTATTGGGGATATTTAGATTTGAAAACTCGAGAAGTTGATGGAGGACATGTAAAAATTAAATTCAATGCTGGAGGTCTTGAAGAAGATTTAAAAGCTAGGGAAAATGAGCAAGTAGAAATCGATAGACTAACCACAATTGATGGTAAAACTATTGCGCCTTTAAATACTGAAATTGTAGCGCTTGATGGAAGGAGAATTTTTCTAAAATCTAAGTATAAAGAAAAAACGATCAATAATTACACTACTATTTCAGTAACTTCTGATGATGGTAATACTAGAGCTGCTACTGTCCCTTTTCCTTTAGATCTGATTTCTAAATCACATGAAGAGGCGCAGTCAAATTTGAGCCTGACTTATGGTGATGAAAATAACGGATCTAACGGGTTAATGATTTTTGCAATTGCCGATAGAGCAAAAACAATTGTTGTTAAAGGCTCTGGAATTTCATTCATACCATTATTAATTGATGACGATTATCAGTGGGTTGATTTTAGAGTTTGTTTGACGGTTTATGGTAATGGAAATAACTATGAACTTAAAGATAGAATTATTAAATTCTACAGGTACGGAGAATTTCATAATGATGGGGATATTATGTCGATGCTAAATACCCAGCAAAGCGTTCCAGATTTTGAACAAACATTAATTTTAGACGCTGGAGATAGTGTGGCTTTTGAATATTTTTTAAAGTCAGATATAAGATCAGGAGAAAATAGAAGAGTAACTTTTGATAGTTCACAATCAACTGGTCAGATCATTATTGAAGAAGATTCTCACTTTGAACCAACACAATCTAAAATAATTTTAGCACATGAGTTTTCAGACAGATTAGCCACTATTTGTACTAATAAAACGGGCGTTTTTAAATCTAGCTTTTTCGGTAGAACTGATATTGGATATCCGCAAGATGGACCAGGAGCATTGACTGGAATGGCACATGGTTTTTGGATTCGTGGTTTTGATAAACTGCCAATTTCAGACGAAAATAGATTCAAACCATTAACTACTTCTTGGAAAGATAATGTTGATAGTTTGAGCGCTGTCTGGAATGTTTCTTTAGGAATTGAAACCATAAACAATCGAGAGCAAATTGTTCTTGAAGATTTAAAATATTTCTATCAACCGGTTGTTACAATTAAATTGCCAAATCAGGTAAAAAATGTAAAACGCAAAGTTGCAACTAAAAAATATTTTGGATCCATTGAAGTAGGTTATGAGAATGGTGGAGCTTATGAAGAGGCACAAGGTTTGGATGAAAGCAACGCATTGTCAAAGTTCACAACATTAATGAAAGTGAAAGATGTCTTTAGTAAGATTTCAAAATATAGATCTGATAGTTATGGCCGAGAATTTGCAAGAAGAAAACCTTTTTCGAGATATTCAACAACAGACACTTCTTATGATAGTGATATTTGGCTTCATGATTTAAAAAGGGGTATTGGAAACATTTTTCTTCAGAAAAAATGGCAAGATGATTTCGAGGTTGAACCGACTGGGATTTTCTCTCCAGAAACTGCAACCGATTTAAGATTTTCGCCATTAAATATGTTACTGCGCCATGGTTGGTGGATTGGGGCTTGTTTATTAAAATATCCTTTAGAGTTCATTCGTTATGCTAGTTCGACTGCCAATAGTGCACTTACTACAAAATTGATAGGAGGAAATGCTTACTCAGAAAATGGAAACATTCTAAATTCAGAACTAAAAAAAGCCTATTTTGTACCTGAAGAAATAACATTTGAATATGAATGCGATTTCTTTACAATGGAAAAAATAGAGGGCTTTACAACGCTACCTAATGGTAAAAGAATTCCTAATTTTTACGGAATGATAGAGTTTACAAATGAAAAAAACGAAACTGAGAGAGGTTGGTTTTTGAACATTAAGCCAAACGGCAAAGGAGAATTTACAATAATAAAATCTAACTTATAATACTATAAATTATGACTTATTCAGAAATAGAAATCACATTTGATAGAAATTTTGCTTTAGAAAACAAGATCACACTTCTATCTTACATAAACTCAATTCCATTTGAAAATAGCTTCTATTGGAAAAATTTAAGAAGCATTCCTTTTCAAGTAACCACAGGAACTCCAACATTAACTGAAGGAGAAAGAACTGCAATGAATTTTGTGGATGCCTTTAATTTAGATTTAAATAATGCTGGCCAGTATGTAGTTACTAGAACTTCCAATGTTGTGACCATAAAATCTAATAATCAAAATGAAATATTTACAGA
>JAIEMH010000343.1 GCA_019752245.1 Flavobacteriaceae bacterium | reverse complement strand
TTTTTGATCAATAACAGGCCCCATAGAAGGATTGTCTTCAGGCAGTCCGACGGTTAATTCTTTTGTTAATGCGGCTACCTTTTGGGCAATCTCTTCATAAACAGATTCTACAACAATCGCTCGAGAGCCAGCAGAACACTTTTGTCCTTGATATTCGAAAGAGCCTCTTATTATCGCTGTAACAAAAGCATCAACATCGGCGCTTGAATGCGCCACAATAAAGTCTTTTCCTCCCGTTTCACCTACAATTCTGGGGTATGCCTTGTATTTATGGATATTGTTTCCTATTTTTTGCCAAATATTTTGAAAAACAGCAGTACTACCTGTAAAATGGATTCCTGAAAAATCGGGGTGATTAAAAATAACTTCTGCTGCATCTGGACCAGTAGGGAATATCATATTTATTACACCTTTTGGCAAGCCAGCTTCTAGGTAAATCTCCATAAGTACTTTTGCACTATATATTTGTGCATTACTTGGTTTCCATACTACAACATTTCCCATCATAGCGCAACTTGTTGGTAAGTTACAGGCAATAGAAGTAAAATTAAACGGTGTAAGTGCAAAAACAAATCCTTCCAAAGGTCTCCATTCTAATCTATTCCATACACCGTCTGGTGATTCTGGCTGTTCTTTGTAGATTTCTGACATAAAATGCACGTTAAATCTTAAAAAATCTACAGATTCGCATACACTGTCAATTTCAGATTGATGAACGCTTTTACTTTGTCCTAGCATCGTTGCGGCATTAAGCTTTGCTCTATATTTACCTGCCATTAAATCAGCAGCTTTTAAAAATATAGTGGCTCTATGTTCCCAAGACATATTTGCCCATTTTTTTCTTGCCTCAAGTGCTGCATCTATTGCCATAGTTACATGCTCTTTTTCTCCTTTGTAATAGTATCCTAATAATTTTGCATGGTCATGTGGAGATACTATTCTTATTTTTTCTGCACTTGTAATTTCTTTTCCGTTAATATACATTGGTATATCAATCACCTCTGATTTAAGTTTTGCTAAAGCTTCATCAAGCTGAATCCTTTCGATACTCCCTTCGATATAATTTTTAACAGGTTCATTTACAGGTTTTTTAGGTGTAAAAATTGCGTTTGACATAATGTTGGTATTTATAAGTTTTCTATTGCTTTTTGAATTTGAAGAGTTGCCATGTCTATAAAAAGTGGATTTTGATTTGCCAAAACAGAAAGCTCTGTACAGGCAAGTATCACTTTTAAATTAGGTTGACTTTGGACAAATTCTGTCAGAAATTTTTTTTTGTACTCAAAATTGTTGTTATATATTTCTATTCTTATTTTTTCGATTTCATTGATAACTTCATCACTTGCTTTAGAAACATGGATATTATTTTGACAGAGTTTTGTTTGAATATAATTTCCTTCCATTGTATATTTTGTCCCTAAAATAACAACGTTTTCTATTCCATTTAATTTAAGATGACTAATTAGCACATCGACTGGATGGATCAATTTAAAATTAAATTTTTCTGCATTAATTAAATCATCTATTGCTTGATGAATTGTAATATTTGGAATAAGAAGAATGCTAATCTCCAAAGAGTTTATATAACGAAGATAGGGGAGAATGTTCCTATTTATATTAATAAAATCATTAGGCAAAAAAGGATTTATGTCTTTAAAATTAGCATTTACCATTGTAAAAGGACAAGTATTAAACCCGCCATATTTGTTGTTATAAAGCAGGTTTAGCAGTTCTATGTAGTAAGTTGTCGATTTAGACCCTAATCCTAAAATTCCTAGTTTATTCATTAATTTTTTTCTAAAATATAATTCGCAAATAATTGTTTAGAGTCTGTTATTTTATGCTCCCATCTAATATCTGTTTTAGAAAGAATTTGTTTTAAAACTTCATCGTCATATTTTCTGGAAACTTCTGTATGTATTAATTCATCTTTTTCAAAATGAAATTCAATACCGTTTATTGTAACGTTTTGTTTTATTATACTCTTTATATAACTTTTTGCAATTCCTACTTGTTCATCATACGTTGGTGCATGTATAAATTGGTTTCTAATAAAATTTGCCCCAAGTTCATTGTTTATTCTATCCAGCAGATTTAAATTAAATTCAGCAGTTATACCTTTACTATCATTGTATGCAGGTAAAACAATTTCTTTTGGTTTTTTTAAATCTACACCAAGAATAATCTTATCTCCTTTATAAAGATTTTCCCCCAACTGGTAAATAAATTCTGTGGCAAGTTCATCTATCAAATTTCCAATATTTGAGCCTAAAAATAAAATAATTTTTATTGTTCCGTCTTGCTTTAAATTTTCTAAAGCTTTAAAATAATCATTATGATTTGGCTTAACAATCAACGTTGGGAGTTCTGCTTTAAAAAAAGATTCAATACCATCTAAAGCATTTTGAGATATATCTACTGGAAAGTATTCAAAATTAATATCTTTATTAACCAATGCTCTTAATAAATGTATTGTTTTTGTTCCGTCACCAGCACCTAGTTCAACTAGGCTATATTTTTTTTCTTTATTTAAACTTAGTGCTGAAATAATATCTTCTGTTTTCTCTTGGAAAATTTCCATTTCTGAACGAGTAAGATAATATTCTGGCAAAGCCATAATTTTTACAAATAAATCATCTCCTTTTTTATCATAAAAATATTTGGATGGAAGAGATTTTTGTGGTGTTTTACTTAAACCGTCAAGTACCTCTTTTTTAAATTGATTCAACATTATATTTATTTCTTATTAATTTTCTATTAATACTACTGCGCCTAAACCGCCATCTGCACAAACACTTATTACCGCTTTTTTATTTTTCCCTAGTTGATGTAACTCTTTAATGGTTTGACTTAATATTCTAGCTCCTGTTGCTCCAAATGGATGACCTATTGCAATACTACTACCATTTGGATTTAATTTTTTCATTGGGAATTTTCCAAAATCAAAATCGATACCTAATTTTTGAAGATGCTTTTTATCTTCTATTTTTATAATGGTTGCAAGTACCTGTGAAGCAAATGCTTCATGAATTTCCCAAATATCAATATCATTATAACTTAGCTTGTTTCTTTCCAGCATTTTTGGAATAGCAACTGTTGGTGCCATCAAAATACCTTCTTTCTCAATATTAACGCCTGCCAATTCCCAGTCGACTAATTTAGCCTTATAGGGCGAATTAATTTTACTAATTGCATTTTTACCTGCAACCCAAACTCCAGCTGCACCATCTGTAAAAAGAGAAGAATTACCCGCTGTTATTGTCCCTTTTTCAGAACGATCAAAAACGGGTTTCAAATGTGCAATTTTTTCTACGGATGTTTCTTTTCTTGGGATAGCAT
>JAIEMH010000305.1 GCA_019752245.1 Flavobacteriaceae bacterium | reverse complement strand
ATTTCTCTGTTGGTGAACTCTGTGATTATTTCATGCTCAAAAGAGAAATTAGAACAAAAGTTTTCGAATCCAATTTTCATTCCTAATGGTTCGCGAAAACCTGGAAAAATCAGCACAAGTTTTTGATACTTATCTAATAATTGCTTTCCTTTTAGCAAAGCATCATAACTGTCTTTTACAAAATTTTGATGAACAGAAGGATATTCTTTTAAATCGGTATTTGTTTGATCTAAAATATAAACGTCTTGCTTAGGAAGTGTTTTGATAATTGAGGCAACACCAACTAAATTAGTAGGCATCACAATATATTTCGAATAATTTCCGTTGCTTTCATTGATTAGTTTTTTAAACATATCTATGTTAAAATGATGAAAGAAAATATCAATCTGGGCATTTCCATTCATAGCTTCTTTAAAAGCATTGTAAAGATCTTCTTTAAAGCTATTTAATTCATCAAAGAGTAAAAAAATACGCTGTTCAAAACTAAACTCAACACTTTTTACATAATATCCTTTCCCTAAAATAGCGTAAATAATTCCGCGTTTTTTAAGTTCGTCGTATGCTAGTAAAATAGTATCTCTAGAAATAGAAAATTCCAAACTTACTTTGTTTACAGAAGGCAATTTGTCATCGCGTTTTATTCTTTTTTCTGCTATTGCAACCTCAATAGAAAGAACAATTTGCTTGTATTTTGGAACAGAAGAATTTTTGTCAATAGATAGTAACTTCATTGTGAAACTTCTAAAAGGTTTGTTGCGAAATCGATATAACTGGTGGCAAGATACAAATAAACTGGTAGGTAGTAGTATGGTTAAGCTGTAATTAATTCTATTTTTGTTATCAGATTGATAAAATAGTTATGCAAAAAAATCATTATTCACAAATTGATAATCCAATTTTTAGTAAATCCTTCGGAATTCTTCCAGATGGAGAAGAGGTTTTGTTATATACATTGTATAATAATAAAGGCATTGAGGTTTCGGTAATGAATTATGGTGCAACTATTACTTCGTTAAAAATACCTCTTTCATACACAAAAAAAGTAGATGTTGTTTTGGGGTTTGAAACCTTAGAAGATTATAGTAATTCATTTAATTTACCAAATGCGCCTTATTTTGGAACCACGGTAGGACGTTATGCAGGAAGAATAAACAACGGTCAATTTTTACTGAACGAGAAACTGATTCAATTGAATAAAAACCTTGGAAATCATAATCTTCATGGTGGGAAAACAGGATTTAGTAGAAAATTTTGGAAACTCATAACTATTTCAGAATCGGAAAATCCTTCGATAACCTTTCAATATGTAAGTGAAAATAATGAAGAAAATTTTCCAGGAGAAATGACTGTTGAGGTAACCTATACAATAACAGATGCCAACGAATTAAAAGTTTCTTACACTGCAAGTTCATTAGAAGACACTATCATTAATTTAACCCAGCACAGTTATTTTAATTTAGATGGACATTCAGAAGATATCGTAAACCAACAATTATCTATAAATTCATTTAAAACTTTGGAAACAAATATCAATAATATTCCAACAGGTAATTTTTTCGAATTGGCTAGAAGTCCATTTGATTTCACTACTCCAAAAGAATGTCCTACCAAAATTGACAATACTTTTGTTTTAAATAAAGAAAATGAGGTTGCCGCAACACTTTTTAGCACAAAGAACAAACTTAAAATGTCGGTTTTTACCAATCAACCAGCGGTTCATATTTATGTTGGAGGAAATTGTTTCAATCAAATAAAAGGAAAAGAAAATGTAAGTTATCATCCGTTAAGTGGCATTTGTTTTGAAACTCAAAATTTTCCTGATGCACCAAATCACAGCCATTTTCCAAGTTCATTTCTGCAAAAAGGAGCTGTTTATAATCATGAAACTACTTTTAAATTTGAAATTATATAGAAATAATAATTTGCTTCCTGTGCTGGATGCTTTTAGTCAAAATTAATTATGAAAAAAATATTTTATGGTGCATTAATTGCATTGGCTTTTACCTCTTGTACTTCTACTAAACAAGCTTTTGCAAAAGGTGCCGATGTTGGTTGGTTGCCTCAAATGGAAGCTACAGGGTATAAATTTTACGACCAAGACGGAACTCAAAAAGAATGTCTACAATTGCTAAAAGATCGAGGGATGAATTCTATTCGTCTTCGTGTTTGGGTCAATCCAAATGATGACAAAGCTAGCGGACATTGCAGTAAAGAAGAAACTGTTGCCATGGCGTTGCGTGCTCAAAAAATGGGTATGCGCGTGATGATTGATTTTCATTATTCCGATTCTTGGGCTGATCCAGCTAAACAATTTAAACCAAAAGCTTGGGAAAAGCATTCGTTTCCAGAATTATTAAATGATGTGTATGATCATACTTTTGATGTGATTTCGGCATTAAAAAATGCAGGAGTAACACCAGAATGGGTTCAGGTTGGTAATGAAATTCCTGGCGGTATGATGTGGCCAGAAGGAAGTACCGATAATTGGAACCAACTTGGTCAACTTCTAAATAAAGGGTATGATGCTGTAAAAGCGGTTGATAAAAAAATAAAAGTTATCGTTCACGTGGATGAAGGAAATAACAATGCAAAATTCAGGACATTTTTTGATAATGCAACAGCTCAAAAAGTAAACTATGATGTGATAGGATTGTCTTATTATCCGTATTGGATTAAAAAAGATTATTCAGAAACTATTGCTGATTTGCAATTCAATTTAAACGACATGGTTTCTAGATACGGAAAAGAAGTTATGGTTGTTGAAGTTGGTGGCGAAGATGATAAAGTTCAAAACACTTATGAATTATTAAAAGCCACAATCAATGCCGTTAAGAATGTTCCTAATAACAAAGGTTTAGGCGTTATGTATTGGGAACCACAAGGAGCCAGAAGTTGGAGTCAATATGCTTTAAGCGCTTGGCAAGCTGACGGCAAACCATCACCAGCATTAGATGCATTTAAAGAAAATTAAAAACATGCGTACTATTTTATCCCACACATTTATAAAATTATCTCTTTTAGTTTCTTGCTTATTTGCTGCTTTTTTTTCAGTAAATGCTCAAGAAAAAATAAGCTTAGACGAAGATTGGAAGTTTCATTTTGGCAACTCTTCTAATCCTGAAAAAGATTTTGATTATAGTAAAACAGCTTTGTTACACAAGTCAAATGTTTTTGCGACTACAATTGTCAATCCAAAATTTGTTGACACTTCTTGGACTTCGGTTACTGTTCCACACGACTGGGTTGTCGAACTTCCTTTTGTAAATTCTACTCAAGTAGAAGTTGATAGTCATGGATACAAACCAGTTGGCGGTGCTTATCCTGAGACAAGCATTGGCT
>JAIEMH010000339.1 GCA_019752245.1 Flavobacteriaceae bacterium | reverse complement strand
TGTTTTTAAATTTAGCATTTTGAAAAGTTTAATTTTTCTTGAAGGTTTAAGTCCAACAAATTTTAGCGCTTCGAGATTTGCAGTAATAAACCAAGCGTTTGTACCTGGATAATTTTGCTTCATCGTATCGCCCATTTCTCTGTAAAAACGTTCCAAATCTACATCCAAACGTTCTCCATAAGGCGGATTGAAAACCATTTGTAACGGACCAGAAGTTTCCTTTTTAGTATCAAAGAAATTTTGTTGTTCTATCGTGATATAATCATCAAGATTAGCATTTTTGATATTTGCTTTAGCTTTTTCTACAGCACTTGGCGCTTTGTCATATCCTTTTATAGTATAATGAAATTCGCGCGTTCGTTTCATTAAAGCATCAATAATTTGATCAAATAAATCGTTATCCCAATCGTTCCATTTTTCAAATGCAAATTCTTTTCTGTTGATGTTTGCTGGAATATTACATGCTATCATCGCTGCTTCGGCTAGAATTGTTCCTGAACCACACATTGGATCCAGCAAATCGGTTTTTCCATCCCAACCAGCAAGCAATAACATTCCTGCGGCAAGAACTTCGTTTATAGGAGCAATATTGGTTGCTGTTCTATAACCTCGATGGTGCAAAGAAGCTCCAGAAGTATCTAATGCTACCGAAACTTGGTCTTTATCAATATGAATGTTAATTCTTAAATCGGGAAAATCTTTATCTACACTTGGTCGAACACCAGTTTTATCGCGAAATTGATCTACAATAGCATCTTTTGCTTTTTGAGAAACAAATTGCGAATGTTTAAAATTTTCTGAGTGAATAGTAGTATCAATTACAAAGGTTTGGTTGGCGTTTATATATTTGCTCCAATCAATACCTTGAATACCTTTATACAACAAAGCATCTGTTTTTGCTCTGAAGTAATAAATTGGTTTTAATATTTTTAAGGCAGTTCTTAGCGATAAATTGGCTTTGTACATAAACCCTTTATCACCTTTAAAACCAACCATTCTTGTTCCTATTTCAACTTCTTGTGCTCCTAATTGTTGCAATTCTTTGGCTAATATTTCTTCAAAACCAAAAAACGTTTTGGCAACCATTTTAAAATTTTCCATTCTATTTTATCTATACTGTCAATTCGAGCAATGTCGAAAGACTTTGATGTTTACTAATTATCTTATGTAATAAATGCAAAAATACACTAAATTTGCACGCTAGGAATTTAATGTTTAAGAATTAATGTCAAAATTAGAAAAACCCGAATCTCAAATCTCAAATCCAGAATCAATCAATTGGTTTGCCTCTTGGTTTGACACGCCCTATTATCACATTCTTTACAAAGATAGAAATTATCGTGAAGCACAGATTTTTATGGATAATTTGACGCATTATTTAAACCTTCCCGAAAAATCAAAAGTTTTAGATTTAGCTTGTGGCAAAGGTCGTCACTCTATTTATTTAAACCAATTAGGATTTGATGTTATTGGTGCTGATTTATCTGAAAACAGTATAGCTGAAGCCAATAAAAATGCCAATGATACTTTGCATTTTCAAGTTCATGACATGCGCGAACCGTTTGAAGATAAATTTGATGCAATATTCAATTTATTTACCAGTTTTGGTTATTTTGAAGAAGATGAAGACAACCTAAAAACATTGGTTGCTATAAAAGAAAGTTTGACCGAATACGGATTTGCAGCGATTGATTTCATGAACGTTCATCAAGTAATTTCTAATTTAGTTCCTTCGGAAATTAAAACAGTTGATGCCATAGATTTTCATATAAAAAGATATGTAGAAGACAATCATATTATCAAAGAGATCGCTTTTGAAGACCAAGGCAAAAAATTTCATTTTACCGAAAAAGTAAAAGCATTAACGCTAGAAGATTTTCAAAAAATGATGGACGACGCCGGAATATTTCTATTGGACACTTTTGGAGATTACAAGTTGAAAAAATTCCACAAAAATACTAGCGAACGATTGATTATGATTTTTAAATAAATCTTTCGATAAACTCAGGATGACAAAAAATAGAATATAGATTTTTAGCATAATGAATTACATTTTACCATTATTATCGGTTCTTTTAGGATATATCATTGCCATTGGATTGCGTCCAAAAGCTAAAAAGAATTTAAAATTACTTCTAGCTTTTAGTGGTTCATTTTTACTTTCTTTAACCGTGATGCACTTGCTTCCGGATGTGTATGAAAGTCATAATTCTAGAGTAGGTATTTTTATTATGGTAGGTATTTTATTCCAAATCATTTTAGAATTTTTCTCAAAAGGTGCCGAGCATGGTCACGTTCATGGTCATGACAAAATGGTTCAAATGCCATGGTTATTGTTTATTAGTTTGTGTATTCACGCTTTTTTAGAAGGTTTTCCGGTTGGTCATCATCAAGAATTAGCATTTGGTATTGCCATTCATCACTTGCCAATTGCCATTATATTAACTACATTTTTCTTGAATGCCGAATTAAATAAAACTGCTTTGTTTTTGTTTATGCTAACCTTTGCAGTAATGACGCCATTAGGAACTTTAGTTTCAGATAGTTTTCCGCTTTTAAATCAATATTATACCGAAATTACAGCTGTTGTAATCGGAATATTATTTCATATTTCATCAACAATTATTTTTGAAAGTAGCGAAGGACACAAATTTAATATTGCCAAGATTTCGATGATTATTTTAGGTATTCTGTTGGCTTGTTTTTTGTAAAATATACAAGCAAAAAACTTTGTATCTTAGTGCCTCAGAATCTTAGAACTTTACAATGAACTTCACAAAAACTACAGAACAATCCTCCAAATACGAACATTTAGAAAAAATGTCGGTTGCACAATTGCTGCAAAACATCAATAACGAAGATAAAACCGTTCCATTAGCAGTTGAAAAAGCACTACCTCAAATTGAAATTTTGGTTTCTAAAGTTGTAGAAAAAATGAAACTTGGAGGCAGACTTTTTTACATTGGCGCTGGAACTTCTGGCCGATTGGGAATTGTTGATGCTTCGGAATGTCCGCCAACTTTTGGAGTGTCCTTCGATTTGGTAAACGGAATTATTGCTGGTGGTGACAAAGCCATTAGAAGAGCTGTTGAAAATGCCGAAGACAATACAACGCAAGCCTGGATTGATTTGCAGGAGCAAAATATTGATGAAAATGATGTTGTAATTGGTATTGCTGCCTCAGGAACAACTCCTTATGTGATTTCGGGATTAGAACGATGCAATGAAAATAATATTACTACTGGTTGTATTACTTGCAATGAAGGAAGTCCGTTGGCATTAACCGCTCATTTCCCGATTGAAGTTGTAGTTGGACCCGAATTTGTAACAGGAAGTTCCCGAA
>JAIEMH010000205.1 GCA_019752245.1 Flavobacteriaceae bacterium | reverse complement strand
CCTCTTTATTAGTATTCAAAATTGACTGGAGGCAGTACAAAAATGGAATAGAAATTTATCAGATTTGCACAATTTAAGTACTACATGAAAAATAGGGATGATAAATATGATTTTATCTGTTGTTCGATAGGAACTGGAGGTACAATTTCGGGATTAATAAATAACTCTTTTAGCCATCAAAAAATTTTAGGTTTTCCTGCTCTAAAAGGAGATTTTTTACAAAAAGATATTTGTAAATTTGCAAAAAAAGAAAATTGGGAATTAATTACCGATTATCATTTTGGAGGATACGGAAAAGTATCAGTTGAGTTAATTGAATTTATTAATCTATTTTACAAACAAAATACAATTCCTCTTGATCCAATTTATACTGGAAAACTAGTTTTTGGCGTTATAGATTTAATTAATAAAAAATATTTTCCAGAAAATTCCAAAATCCTGTTAATTCATACAGGAGGAATTCAAGGTGTTGAGGGAATGAATTTAAAGTTAAAAAATAAAAAAATACAAACTATAAAATTTGATGATTAAAAGAATAATTCTTTATTGCTGTATTGGTTTTTTTGTAGCATGTGGTTCTAATAAAGCAGTGGTAAGAACTTCCAAAAGTTCACCGTCCAAACCTGTTGTAAGAACCGTAAGGAAGCCTGTCGCTAAACCAGAAGCTAAACCTGTAGTAACTAAAGAAAATAGTAAACAAGATTCTAAACCTTCAGCTACAATACAAAATCAAGGAGGTTCAATAGAAATTTTAGAAGCAACAACAAGAGTTAAGGTAACAACTGCAATGGTTCTAGAATACATTCAAATGTATAAAGATATTGCCAAAAAAGATATGGTAGATTATGGTATTCCTGCAAGTATTACACTAGGTCAAGGAATACTAGAATCTGGTGCAGGAACAGGTCCTTTGAGTGCTCAAGCAAACAATCATTTTGGCATTAAATGCCATAAAGAATGGACAGGTCCAAGTGTAAAATACGATGACGATGAAGCGCAAGAGTGTTTTAGAAAATATGATAATCCTAATGAATCCTATCGTGATCATTCGTTGTTTTTAACATCTAGAGATCGATATTCTAGTTTGTTTAAGTTGGATAAAAACGATTATAAAGGTTGGGCTAAAGGACTTAAAAATGCTGGATATGCAACAGATATAGCCTATCCAACAAAACTGATTGGTTTGATAGAACGATATCAATTGCAACAGTATGATGCTGAAGTTTTAGGTATAGATTATGTTCCAACAAAAACAATTGGGGTTGATTCCACTAAAGCAATTGCCAACACAGATTATTCGCATCAAGTTATAAAAGGAGATACATTGTATTCAATATCAAAGCGATACAATATTTCTGTTGATGATTTGAAAAAGAAAAATAATATTTCTGACTCTGGAATTTCCATCGGTCAAAAACTAATAGTGAAGTAATTTTCGTAGATAAAAAAAAATAAATTAATGTTATATAAAAGAAGTAGTCAGTTATTTGCAGATGCAGAAAAAGTAATTCCTGGCGGAGTAAATTCTCCAGTTAGAGCTTTCAAAGGAGTAGGTGGAACACCAATTTTTGTAAAAAGTGCTAAAGGCGCTTACTTGTATGACGAAGATGGTAATAAGTTAATTGATTATATTAATTCTTGGGGACCAATGATTTTAGGTCATGCCTATCAACCAGTAATTGATGCAATTACAGAAAGAGCTAAGCTTGGAACTTCTTTCGGGATGCCAACAGAACTTGAAACTAAAATTGCAGAATTGGCAGTTTCTATGGTTCCAAATATTGATAAAATACGTTTTGTTAATTCAGGTACAGAAGCATGCATGAGCGCAATTAGGCTAGCTCGCGGATATACAAAAAAGGATAAAATTATAAAATTTGCAGGTTGTTATCACGGACATTCTGATTCTTTTTTAATTCAAGCAGGTAGTGGTGCTAGTACTTTTGGAACTCCAAATTCACCAGGTGTTACCGCTGGAACGGCAAAAGACACATTATTAGCTAATTACAATGATATTGAAAGTGTAAAAGCATTATTTGAAGCAAACAAAAATCAAATTGCAGCAATCATCGTTGAGCCAGTTGCAGGAAATATGGGTTGTATCCCTCCAGCTAAAGGATTTTTAGAAGGTTTAAGAGAAGTTTGTACAGATAATGAGGCTTTACTAATATTTGACGAAGTAATGACTGGATTTCGTCTTGCAAAAGGTGGTGTTCAAGAATTATTTAATGTTAATGCAGATATTGTTTGTTTCGGAAAAGTTATTGGTGGTGGATTGCCAGTTGGTGCATTTGCAGCAAGAAATGAAATCATGAATTATTTGGCTCCTCTTGGTCCAGTGTATCAAGCAGGAACATTATCTGGAAATCCGTTGGCTATGGAAGCTGGATTAACAATGCTTCAATCTTTAAATAGTGATGCTGAAATTTTTGTTAGATTAGAAGAAAAAACAGCCTACCTAGAAAAAGGAATTCATCAAGTTTTAACCGATAATAAAATTGTTTTTACAATAAACAGGGTAGGTTCGATGATTTCTGTTCACTTTGATGAAGCGCCAGTTGTTGATTTTCAGACTGCCAAAAATGGTGATAATGAAACATTCAAGAAATTCTTTCATGGCTTGTTAAATGAAGGGATTTATATTGCTCCATCCGCCTACGAAACTTGGTTTATAACCGATGCCTTAACCTATGAAGACTTAGATTTTACCATAAAAGCTATTGATAAAGTAGCAAAGTCATTATAAATAAAAAAGCTCCGAAATTATTCGGAGCTTTTTTTATATTTAATCTAGATACTATCTTTTTAATCTTTCAAATACTTCTTTGTTAGATTCTAAAATTGACATTTGTTTTTCAGTCAAAGTAGCTCTAATTTTTGCGTCCATTACTCTTTCAAGTTCTGTTTTTCTTTCAGCAGACAAATTTTTATCTTCAAGAATAGTATATTTTGTTTCAAATAATCTGAAAAAAACTTCAACCTTTGCATTGTCTAAATGTACAAGATTACCAAGTTCAACAGCATCTTTTTTAGCCGCTTGTTGAGTAGTTAAAGGTTCAGACTTCTTTTCTTGAGCAGAAGCATTTATAGTGAAAGCACATATTAGAGCAAAAATAAAAAGTATCTTTTTCATGTTTTTAAGAATTTATTTGATAAATATTGATATCAAAAATAAATTATTAAAATGAGATTGCAAAATTTATTTTTGAATCTCTTCTGGTTTTAATTCATTTCTTTTTTTTTTTCAGATCAAAAGGGAAAGTGAAAGCAACATTCAGACAACGCACTTCTGCGCAGTGGAAAAAGTTCTAATGAGCTGAAATTAATTGTGTTAAGATTTTTTTGAGAAA
>JAIEMH010000162.1 GCA_019752245.1 Flavobacteriaceae bacterium | reverse complement strand
TTGATTTTTGAACTTGATTTTTGAACTTGATTTTTGAACTTGATTTTTGAAATTGATTTTTGAAGTTGAATTTGATTTTTCTAAACATCAATAGTAGTATAGCGTCACTTCGAGTGTTTCATAAAATGCGATTAACTTTTTATGAAATGTATCGAGAACTCGTTTAAGACAAATTTTTAGTTTAAAAAGTTCTCGATACAATTTTTTAAAAATAGCTTATCGCAATTTTTAAAAAATCACTCGAAGTGACGTCTAAGTGAGTTGAAACTTTTGAATTTGAATTTTGAAATTTATATTGAAAAAAGTACTTTTGCAATCTGTAAATAATAAATAAATGTTGAAACGCTGAATGTTCAATTTTGAATATTCAATGTTGAAATAAAAAAATAAGAAATGGGAAGAGCGTTCGAATTTAGAAAAGGTAGAAAAATGAAACGTTGGTCAGCAATGGCTAAAGCGTTTACTCGTATTGGAAAAGACATTGTAATGGCAGTTAAAGAAGGCGGTCCAAATCCGGAAGCCAACTCACGTTTGCGTGCTGTTATTCAAAATGCGAAGGCTGCAAACATGCCAAAAGAAAACGTTGAACGTGCTATTAAAAAAGCAACCGACAAGGATACTGCAAACTACAAAGAGCAACTTTTTGAAGGTTATGCACCACACGGAATTGCACTTTTAATTGAAACGGCTACCGATAATAACAATCGAACAGTTGCCAATATCAGAAGTTACTTCAATAAATGTAATGGAACTATGGGAACGCAAGGTTCCGTAGAATTTATGTTTGACCATACGTGCAACTTTAGAATTCCAAATAATAATGTAGACATTGAAGAGATGGAATTAGAATTCATCGACTTTGGTGCAGAAGAAATCTTTGCTGACGAAGATGGAATTTTAATCTACGCTCCTTTTGGAAGTTTTGGTGCCATTCAAAAAGAATTAGAAACTCGTGGCATTGAAATTTTATCGTCAGGGTTTGAAAGAATTCCTCAAATTACTAAAAAGCTTACTGAAGCAGAAATTGCTGATGTTGAAAAACTAATAGAAAAAATTGAAGAAGACGATGACGTGATGAACGTGTACCATACAATGGATGAATCGGAATAGATTCCACACTGTTTGTCATTCTGTAGGAATCGCAATCATATTATAAAAAAACTTCAAGGAAACTTGGAGTTTTTTTTATTTATTAAAATACTGTTTATTAATTAATTATCCCATTTGTAAAAATAATTATGTTAAAAATTTGTAACATTTAATCAAGTGTTTCGTATAATTAGAGATTTTAAAATGGAAACTATTCTAAAATGACACAAAAGCGTGTTGTAACTTCAAAATTGAATTCAAATCATACAAAGCTGATTGGATTTATAGTAAAAAGAGAACTGAAATTACTTCAAATTTTTCTATACAACTCTATTAAAATCAAACATTTATTTAACCGATAATTTATAATAAAATGACAACAATTTTTGATTTTTGGTGGGTACTTTTAATCATTTTATCCATCGTGCTTTACAAATTTGTTTTGAGAGTTTTCTTCGGAATGGTAATCGTTCCAGAGGATAAAATTGGTTTAGTAACCAAAAAATTCGTCCTTTTTGGTGCCGACAAATCGTTACCCGATGGACGAATCATCGCCACAAAAGGCGAAGCTGGTTATCAAGCACAAACCTTAGCTCCAGGTTTATATTGGGGAAAATGGATCTGGCAATATGCGGTTGATATGACGCCATTTACAATCATTCCAGAAGGAAAAATCGGATTGATTTTAAGTAAAGATGGTAAAGAAATTCCAACAGGTCGAATTTTAGCTAGAAAAGTAGATAGTGATAACTTCCAAGATGCAACTGCTTTCTTAAACAACGGTGGACAAAAAGGACGTCAAACGGCTTTTATCACTACTGGTTCGTATCGTATCAATACGTTTTTATTCGAAATTGTAATGGCCGATCAAGTCAAGATTTTTGAGAATATGGTTGGTATTGTTACGGCTTTAGATGGTGATCCAATTCCGCAAGGTCAAATCGCTGGTAAAAATGTGGAAGGTCACAATAACTTTCAAGATTTCGATAGATTTCTTGAAGCTGGAGGAAACCGTGGATTGCAACCTCAAGTGATGCTTGCCGGTTCATATTACATCAATTCATGGGCAACACAAATCGAACAAACGCCAATGACCGATGTGCCAATTGGTTACGTTGGTGTTGTAATTTCTTATATAGGTGAAGACGGACAAGACGTTACAGGTGAGCATTTTAAACACGGAAATATTGTTTCCAAAGGACAACGCGGTGTTTGGATGGAACCACTTGGACCAGGAAAATATGCTTTGAATAAATACACTACCAAATTAGAGCCAGTTCCAACAACAAATTTAGTATTGAACTGGGCGGATGCTCGAAGTGAATCACATAATTTAGATCATAATTTATCTACAATTACAGTGCGTTCTCGTGACGGTTTCCCATTCAATTTGGACGTTTCTCAAATCATTCACGTACCAGCAAATGAAGCACCTAAAGTAATTGCGCGTTTTGGTAGCATGACGAATTTAGTTTCTCAAGTTTTGGAACCTACGATTGGTAACTATTTTAGAAACTCGGCTCAAGAAAGCGATGTGATTTCGTTTTTAAGTACACGTAAAGAAAGACAAGAATCGGCTAGAAATCACATCAAAGTGGTATTGGACGAATACAATGTGAACGCAGTGGATACCTTAATTGGTGACATCGTTCCACCCGATTCATTGATGAAAACATTGACTGATAGAAAAATTGCTGAAGAAGAGCAAAAAACGTATCAAACGCAAAAAATGGCGCAAGAACAACGTCAAGGAATGGAGAAAGAAACTGCGATTGCCGACATGCAAAAAGAAATCGTTCGTGCTTCTCAAAGCGTTGAAATTGCGCAAAGAACTGCCGATGCAACCGTTAAAAAAGCGGAAGGTGATGCAACCAGTTTGAAATTAAATGTAAACGCAGAAGCAGAAGCAACAAAAATGCGAGCAAATGCAGAAGCTGAAGCTACTAAAGCAAGAGCTGGAGCACAAGCCGAAGCAACAAAATTAAACGCAAGTGCGGAAGCTGAGAAAATCTCTAAAACTGGTTTAGCAGAAGCTGAAAAAATCATGGCAATTGGTAAATCTACAGCTGAGGCTTATGAATTACAAGTATCTGCAATGGGTGGCGATAACTTTACTAAATACAAAATTACCGAGGAAATTGGTAAAGGAAACATCAAAGTAATTCCAGATGTATTGATTACTGGCAACAATGGTTCCGAAGGTGGAATTAGCGGTTTGTTAGGTATGAAATTAATGGAAATGATGGATACTAAAAATGGCAGTAAAGACGA
>JAIEMH010000371.1 GCA_019752245.1 Flavobacteriaceae bacterium | reverse complement strand
GGGGCAAAAATCCTGATGGAAGTTATACCAAAGGAACTTTTAAAGGAACAATTAACAATTTTGCAACCAATTTGAACTTGGTTAGTAATTTTGGAAATGCCAAAATCAAAGCAACATTTGATCAACGAAGTAAAAACTACGAAAAATACGATGCACAAACCGAACTAGATAATTTCGATTTAGGCAAATTTATAAAAAATGATTCGATCGGAAAAATATCATTAAAAGCCAATATAAAAGGTTCTGGATTAAATCCGAAAACGGCAAATGCAATTGTTGATGGAACGATTTTGAAAGCCAATTTCAACAATTATGTTTACACAAATCTAAAATTAAAAGGAAAAATAAACAATGGATTATTTGATATAAATGCCAATGCAAACGACCCAAATTTGAAGTTTAATATGATTTCTAATGGAAGTTTTAGAGGGAAATATCCATCAGGAAAAGTGAAGTTAAACGTTGACATTGCCGATTTAAACAAACTAAATCTTCATGCTGGACCGTTAAAATTGAAAGGCGACATTGACGCAGATATGCAATCGGCAGACTTAGATTATTTGAACGCAAAAGTTAGCGCCAACAATTTTATAATCGCAAACCAAAAGGAACAATTTGTTTTAGATTCGATAAACATTATTGCAACATCAACAGCCGAAAAAAATACATTGGTACTAAAATCGCAGTTCATGGATGCTGATATTAATGGGAAATACCAAGTTTCTAAAATTGCAACAGCATTACAAAATTCGATATCAAAATACTATAATACCAACTCAAATTCTAAAAAAACGCAAGTTAAAAACCAACAATTTGCTTTTAAAATTGACGTAAAAGACAATCCTATTTTATTAAAATTCATTCCAGAACTAAAAAGTTTATCGCCTATTGCACTTTCGGGAAGATACAATTCGGTTAACGATTCGATAGTTTTGAATGGTTCTATTCCGAAATTAATTTATGGAACCAACACTATTTCTGGAGCAATTATAAAAGTTGATACCCAAGACAATGCGCTGATTTACAGTTTGGTTGTAGATGATATTCAAAATTCAAATTTTCAATTACCTTACACCAATATTTCAGGAAAGGTTGCAAATAATAGTATTGATTATACTTTGCAATTGAAAGATGTAAAAGACAAAGAACGTTATTTAATAGTTGGAACTTTAAAATCGGGAAATGGAACTACTGACATTAATTTGAATCCAACAAACCTAGTTTTAAATTATGAAAAATGGAATTTATCTAAAGAAAATTTAATCCGACTAAGTAAAAACGGAATTTATGCCAACAATTTTGAACTTTCTAAGGATGGGAATTCCATTAAAATTCAATCGCAATCTACACAACCAAATGCGCCATTAGCAGTTGATTTTAAAGATTTTGAAATAGAAACTTTAACCAATATTGCACAAAAAAGTAATTTGCAAATTGGCGGAAAAATCAATGGAAATGCTTTGATAAAAGAGCTACAAAAATCCGCAATTTTCACATCAGATTTAACAATTGATACTTTTACTTTTCAAAAAGATACGGTTGGAAATCTAAAAATAAACGTTGGCAATCAAACTGCAAATACGTACAACGCCAAAATTAAACTGACAGGTTTTGACAATCAAATGAATTTGAATGGAAATTACAAAACCACCGACAGCAGTTTGGACATGAATCTGGACATTCAAAAACTAAATATGAAAAGCATTCAAGGTTTTAGTTTTGGAAATTTAAAACAAAGCACAGGTTTCTTGAATGGAAATTTAAAAATCACCGGAAAAAGCTCGCAACCTAATATAATTGGTGAATTGAAATTTAATGAAGTTGGTTTTATTGCAACGCAACTTAATGCTACTTTCAAATCAATAAACGACAAAATTGTGTTTTCTAACAATATAATTTCGTTGGACAATTTTGTTATTAAAGACGAAAAAGACAACGATTTAACCATAAACGGAAAGATAAACAGTCAAGATTTTACAAACTTGGGATTTGATTTAACAGTTGATTCTGATAATTTTAAAGCAGTAAATTCTAAAGCCAAAGACAACGATTTATATTATGGTGAACTGTTTTTAGACAATCATTTGAATGTAAAAGGCGACATGAGCAATCCGGTTGTTGATGGCACAATCAAAATAAATAAAGGTACAAAATTCACTGTTGTTTTACCACAAGACGATCCGTCAATAGCTGATAGAGAGGGAATTGTAGAATTTATAGATCAAGATCAACCTAAGTTAGTTACTACAGTTTCACTTGAAGAAAATTTAAGCCAAACACAAGTAAAAGGCATAAATGCATCGGTAAATATAGAAATTGATAAAGAAGCCGAACTTTCAATGATTATTGACAAAGCCAATGGTGATTTCTTGAAATTAAAAGGCGAAGGACAACTTACAGGAGGCATTGATCCATCAGGAAAAACTACGTTAACTGGTCGTTATGAATTGACCGAAGGAAGTTATGAAATGAGCTTTAATTTGATAAAAAGAAAATTTGATATCAAAAAAGGAAGTTACCTACTTTGGACTGGTGAACCAACAACAGCCGACATAAATATTACTGCCGTTTACAAAACCGAAACAGCTCCAATTGATTTGCTTAATGACCAATTGATAGATCGTTCTCCGGAAGAAAGAAATACATACAAACAAAGGATTCCTTTTGAAACTGAACTAAAAATGAAAGGTGATTTATTAAAACCTGACATCACTTTTGATATTATTTTGCCCGAAGGAAATAACTCAGTTTCTGGCGATATTATCACGGCAACACAAGCAAAATTAGTGCAATTAAGGCAAGAACCAGATGAATTAAACAAACAAGTTTTTGCCTTACTTTTATTGAACAGATTTGTTGGTGAAAATCCATTTTCGAGTGAAAGTGGCGGAACTTCGGCTTCATTGTTGGCAAGAGAAAGTGCCAGCAAAGTGCTGTCGCAACAACTAAATAATCTTGCAGGTGATTTAATTAAAGGTTTTGAAGTGGATTTTGATTTAAATTCATCCGAAGATTATACTTCTGGTCAAAAAGAAAATAAAACCGATTTGAATGTTGGATTATCTAAAAAATTATTGAACGATAGATTGAAAGTTACCGTTGGAAGTAGTTTTGGAATTGAAGGCGCAAAACAAGAAAACCAACAAACAAATAACATTGCTGGCGATATTTCTGCAGATTATCAAATATCTAAAGATGGTCGTTATAAACTTCGTGCTTATCGAAAAAATAAATATCAAGTAGCTTTGCAAGGTCAAGTTATTGAAACCGGAATTGGATTTATAATCACCATCGATTACAATAAATTTAGAGAGTTATTTCAAAAAAATAAAGCCGAAGAAAAACCTAAACCTAAAAAGAAATCTAATGGTT
>JAIEMH010000315.1 GCA_019752245.1 Flavobacteriaceae bacterium | reverse complement strand
ACTGTTTTGTTCAAATATTCATCTTTATCTGCCGAATTATTAAGAAACAATATCCAATTACTAATTGTTTTCCATAAGTCTGAATCTCTTTCTGTTAAATTAACAATTTCTCCTTTTGAAGTTTTTTGCACAGTGTGTTTTGTTTGCAATAACTCTACACTACCATTTGCTAACTCAATATGAATATCATCTAAAACTTCAAAACCAATTTTCTCACCTGAATTCAAATCCAAGATAAGATACATAAAATAATAAAATTGGTAATCAAAGCCTATTAATTGAGGTCCTGCCGTGTGTTCATTATTAATTCTAAATTCATCCATATTTAATACTTAGACATTTTTACTAATGACTGCTTTAATATTTTTATTATAATTATTTAACGTTTATGTTTATTAGAAATGTTAAAAATAGGAATTATCTTTTTTATATTATATGATATTTCCCATTTCTTTTACAACTAATTGTCATTTTAAAAACAATTCCATTGATTTTTTTTAAATAAATAAAATCTTTACCTGTGCAGTTTCCAAGTCTATACTAGTTGGAATATGCACACTTTTTAAAAAACTAGCTTTTTGTTCTAATCGTTTTTTTATGTTTGAATGGAGATTATCTGTACCTAATTTTCTGTAATAGTTTTTTTTCTGATTGTTGAATTTGTTACGGTTTCCGTTTTTTAGAATATCCTCCCAAAAGTCAGTATTAAAAAATTTATCATCAACTTGTTTAGATTTGTCAAATAGTAAAACATTATCCCATTCGTTTAATAAGGAGTTTATCAACTTGTTATAGTAATTAATTTCTGTTAAATCTTGAAGTGTAAAAAGCCCTAAACTATTAATGAATTTAGCCTGTTTTGTCTTAATTTCAAATCGAAATGTATTAAAACATTGTTTTGGAAATTGCACACTTTTATCATAAGCTTTAATTTGCTTATATGCTTCATTTCCTGCAATTTTGTAATTAAAATGTGTTGTTGGTCTTGAAAATTGTCTCTTTTCGTGATAGATTAAATTTTGTACTAAATCATCAACTTTTATAACAGGATTAATGTTGACACCATATTCTAAATTAATGAGTTTACACTTATATAAATCGAGTTTGAATAACTCACTTATTTGCTCAATTGTTCCAATACAATCATAAATATTGAAGTCATTAGCATTGTGTAAACCATCATTAAAGAAATAGTGTAATGAGCCTTTTATCTCAAGTCTATTTTGAAATTTTGTAAAATATAGGTTTTTGTAACTCTTTGTAAAGAGTTCTTTAATTTCATCATCAAATCGCTTTTCTGACTTACCTTCATATATTAAAATTTCATTATTCCAAACTTGATTTATTAGAGCTTCATCTGTCATTTTTATTTTGATGAAATCTATCATTTATCTAAAAATATATCTTAGTTACTTTTTAAATGGTCGATAGTTATCGTCAAGCATCTTATTTATATCTTCTATTTTATAGACTATTTTATTGTTTATTTGGCTGTATGCAATAAGTCCTTTTTCTCTCCAATTGGCAGCAGTACCTGGACTAATTTTAAAAAGTCTTTGAAATTCGTCATTGTCGATAATTACTTTTTCAAATAATTTTTCTTGCTTATTGATTACAAGGTTTGTTAAGTCCTCTAAACGTTTTTCAATATTGGAAAGGCTTTCTTGAAATGGATGGCTCATAATTAAACTTTTTTAGGGTTTATACTAATTAAAGCCTGTTCGATTTCTGAACGTTTATATCTGATGAGGTTTCCAAGTCGGTAAGGATTTAGAATTTTCTTTTTATTCCAATCGGAGAGTGTAACCAATGATACTTTTAGTATCTCGGCTGTTTCTTGTCGAGTAAGGTACTCTTGCGGTGCTATTGGTTTGAAATTTTGAGCTAAAGATTTAATCTCTGCTCTAACATCTGTTAAGATGCTTTCTTTAAATTCATCTGGAGATACTCCAAATACTTGTGTCATTTTACTTTGTTCCATCGTGATATTGATTTTATCGTTATTGATGGTACAAAGTAAAGTTAGATAAGTTTTAGCAAACGTTCCTAAGCATTCCGGAACGGATTAACTTATTGTTTTAACGTTAGGTATATTAAAGCTTTCTTTACTAAATGCGTTTTGACTTTCTACAAATTTATCATCATCAGGATTAAGATATTTTCGTAGTGTTTCTTCATTTACATCTACTTCAAAATTTTGTTTGATTAGTTTAGCATAAGCTGTGAAATTGATTTCGCCATTTTTATGTTTTGGGGCTTCTATGTAACCATTTTGCGCCAATGTCCCAAGTATATAACCAATGTGGGTTTTCTTAGCGCTCCATTTAATTTTAGGATTTATTTGTTTAGATTCTTTTAATTCTTGAATAATCAATCTCATTTTTATTAATTCTGATATGAACTTTTGACCTATTAAAAACAATGAGAAAGGTAAAAAACAAAGTGCATTTGTTCTGTCATAAGCAAAATCAATATGGTCTAAAATATCAACTCTACTGTATTTAAAATTTATTGCTAATTGATAAATATATTCGTGCATTTCTTTTGATACATTGTACTCTGAAAAATCCGTAGATTCAAAATCTTTTATTTCAGGTCCACCATCAATAACTGAATAGTACCTAGACTGAATATTTTCAACATAGAAATCAGCCTTTAATGTTTTAAGTTTCAATTTAACAGCCTCGATATTAAATATTAAAAAAGCATCAAAGTTTTCAGCATCTTTTGAAGCTAAATTTACATAAATCTCAGATAAAGCCTCGTCATACTTTTCCTTTACATTTTGTATTATTCCTCTTCTTTTTAAATGTATTTCATTTCTTGAAATTTCATAATAAAACTTGTTCTTATAATATATTGGTAAATCAAATCTTGAAGAAAATACTTCATCAGAATCTGGATCTTGTAAAAATTCATAATAATAATTTTCTCCCAATGCAGCTATAAAGGAATTTACATTTTTCATCATAAAAAAAATAAGCATTAAATATATTAAACTTTATCTTACTTTACTACTTTCATTTTTTTCTCATCAATTTCCTGTTCTTCGTTTTGCTTGTTCCAGTAGTCTTTTAGTTTTTCGGCTTTTTCGGTACTAGTTATTTTAATGTATTTCAAAAATTGGGTTTCTGTTTGATGCCCTGTAACTCCCATAATAGTAAGATTATCTAATTTACCATACAAATTCGTAGCAAATGAACGACGACAAATGTGTGATGACACTAATTCCCATTTTTCAAAAATCCCTTCTTCTTTTCGCTTTGTATCTTTGTTTATTTTAGAACCTTGAGTTAATTCTGTGAATTTTGCAACTCTGCACAATTCTTTAACGTGTTCATTGAATTTTTGGTCTGAAATAGCTCTTGGAAATCCGTTTCTT
>JAIEMH010000348.1 GCA_019752245.1 Flavobacteriaceae bacterium | reverse complement strand
AAAAAGAACCACCAAGTTTTGTAAAATGCAGGTTTAATGATTATTTTTAGTGCTTTGAATAGCGTTGATTTGGAAGTGTTTAAATCCAAAATTTCTATTTCTAAATTGTAATTATCATCCGGTAAATAGGATAGAAAAATAGTTGGCTTTTCCGAATAGGGACTCCATTTATTACTGCTTTTTAATCGGTATCTAAAGCGCAGTTTTTTTGGAAATAAATGTCCTTTTGGAATAAAATTTAATGAAATGGTATTGTGTTGATAATCACATATTAATTCATTAGAATCATAACTAAACCATTTGTAATAAGAACTATTTATAGGTTCAGAATTTATGCTGATATCACTAATTTTCAAACTCGAAACCGTAGTATTATTGGATGAAAATTTATCTAAATCTATAGTATAATAACCTTTGTTTGTTCCTAAATACAATTGATTTTCAAATAGTTGTGATGTATTTATGTGACAATCTACTAATCCTTGTTCTTTATCAATAAATTGAGTTTTTCCATTGGTGTAAATCGTAATTCCTTTTTCGGTTCCAATAATTACCGATGTTTTGTAAGATTCTAAAAACGTAATAGTATTACCAATTATTTTATCTTTTGTAATGGTTTCTAAAATCTTAAAATTAGCTGCGTTAATGATAAAAACCGAACCTAATTCGGAAGAAATAAGTAGGTTTCCTTTATTATTTTTGGTAATATATTTTAGTTTTTGCTCTTTCCAAATATTTTGTTTTGCAAGCGATTTAAAATTGTTGTTTTGATAGGTAAACAATCCGTCAAATATAGAAGTAAGGTAGGTTTTTCCGTTAAAATTTAGGATTTTAACGATGTATTTTGGTGTGTTTTTATCAAATTCTGAATAGTGTTTTCCTGCTAAATTATAAACATTATCATAAACTCGAACACCTGCGTAAGGAATAGTTTCTATGAATTTATTATCCGATGTAAATCCAATTTTGTAGCTATGAATAGGAAGGTAGTTTAGAAATTTACCATCAAAATTAAATTCAAATATCCCTATATTACTTGTAATCCAAATTGATTTTTGGTTTTTAACTATCTCATAATATTTGATGTCTTTAGCAGCAATTTTATAATCTAATTCGTAATAGCCATCATCGTGCGTTGGTAATTTGTTCTTGGAATTGGCAATATATTGTGTTTCAAATTTTTTAAATTCAGCAGATGTTATATTTTTTGTAATTGTATTTTTATAATCCAAAAATGAAATTCCATCTTGATTTAATAGTATTCTTTGCTTATTTATTTCTTCAAAATCAATAATAGATTTATTGTTAAACAATTGATATTGAATAGATTTATCTAATTTTATTTCATAAATTCCTTTGTCTTTAGAACCAATATAAAAACAATTGTATTTAGAATTGTAAACAATATTTAGAAGATTTTTGGAAGTGATATTGTATTGATTAGATACATCAATCATTTTATTGTTTTCAATTTTAAATAAACCACCACTTTCGTCAAAAATTCCCCAAGCGGTTGCAAATAATTCCGATTGACTATTTTTGGCATAATCCCAAACAATCGAATTTCCGAAAGAGGAATAGTTTGGCTTTTGATTAGAAATTGATTCTATATTAAATTGATTAATAAATCCTTTATTGCTGCAATAAATTGCATTGTTGAATATGCCTATGCTATAGCAATTCGTCTGTTTTTGAACTATTTGAATTTCGGGAATACCATTTTTATAAATGATTTTATACAAGCCTTCGTTTAGTGCAGAAAAGTAGATTTGGTTTTTGTAAACAAATAAATCGGTTACTATAAAAACACCAAAATGTGGTTCAATTCCTTTAGGAACTTCAATTTTTTTAGTTTTCAAATCGAGTAGTGCAATTCCGAGTTCAGTGCCAATAATCATTTTGTTATTATGACATAACAATTTTCTTGTTCTGTTGCTTGGTAAACCATTTTTTTGGTCGAATAAGGTATATTTTTTACCATCAAATGAATAGATTCCGCCTCCATAACTGGCAAACCACATAGTTCCATTTGTCTCTTGAGTAATATCCCAACAGCTTGTATTGTTGATGTTTTTGGGTAAAATTAAGTTTGTAAAAGTTCCGTTTTCAAACCTAGAAACTCCATTTTCAGTACCAATCCACAAATCAGAATTAGCATCCACAAAGAGAGCTCGAATTGCATTGTTAGAAAGTCCGTCGGCAGTGGTAAAATTTGTTGTTTGTTGTGCAACTACCAAACCGTAAGTAAATAGAAAAAAGAGGCAGAATTTATTTATTGAAAGCATCAATTAGCATCTTTTTAGTAAATAATTTTTCAGAAACTTGCACTTTATCACCGTTAATCATTTCTAATTGGTAAGTGTCAGATATAAATCTAATAACGTGATTTATGTTAACCCCAAAACTCTTGCTTACACGAAGAAATTTTTTATCAGCAATTAAGTCAAGGATGGCTTTTAAAGTTTTTGTAACCAATATTTTCTCGTCTAGTAGAACGATATTTGTATAATTTTCATCAGCTTCTAAATAAAGTATTGAGTTGATTGTGATATTGTTAAATCCATTTGAATTAGAAACTACTAATTGCGTTTTATTTTTAATGTTAGCAATTAAAATCTCATTTCTATTTATAGAATTGAACAATGATTTATTTTCTAATCGTTCTATAACCGATCTTAAATTTAAAGGATTGATAGGTTTCATTAAATAATCAAATGCACTACATTTTATAGCGTCAACATAATGATTGGCGTGACCTGTAATAAATACAATTTCAAACGGTTTATATAAAAAATGATTAACCAAATCGAAGCCATTTTTATCTGGCATATCAATATCAAGAAACAATAAATCGGGTTGGTGTTTTTCTATAGCAACAATCGCATCATCAACATTGGAACATTGCGCTACAACGTCAACCTTTTCTTTAAAATATTCTTCACAAAAGGAATTTAGTATGTTGCGCGATTGCAATTCATCATCAACAATTAGTACTTTAAATTTCATTTTGTAAATATATAGAAATGGTAATTATTAAAAAACCTCACAGAACTTTTTTTAATCTATGAGGTTTGTAAGCTGCTACTGCGACTGAAAGCTAAATAACTCGTTTCCTTTTACGATTTTCAATATAATCTTCAATTGCTTTTTTGGTTGTGTACCAATTTCTGCCTTCTTTGTGTGCATCAATTTTTCCTTGACGTGCTAATAAACTTATGTATTCTTGGCCATAAGGCGAATTAGGCTCACTTACAATATTAGAAATTTCTTGAAAATCAATACTTTGCTCCGTTTGCTCAAGAACAAATATCTTAAAGCCCTGAGATTTGATCGTATCAATGTATTCTACCGGATTCTTATAATATTCCCATACGACAAAATTTTCGGCACCAATAGCTGTT
>JAIEMH010000068.1 GCA_019752245.1 Flavobacteriaceae bacterium | reverse complement strand
TTAAACCTAATCCAGAAGTAATTTTCACTTCACCTTTTAATAAAGCTTCACTACTACTTCCTTGATAAATCATATTGTTAGAAGCGGCAGCAGCACCAGCAGAAGTTCCAGCATAAATAAAATCTTCGTTTTTATATTTATCTAGTAAAATATCGTGAAATGGAGTTCCTCCTAATATAGATGTTAATCTTAGTTGGTCGCCACCAGTAAACATTACAACATCTGCAGCTTTCAATCGTTCTAAAATTACAGGATCCATTGCTTCTTCACGACGCACAATATCCAAGACATCTACATTATTTGCGCCCAAATAACTCAATGCTTTAACATATTCTGGACCTATTTCTTTTGGAATTTTTGAAGCAGTTGTAATTACTTCAATTCTAGAAAGCTCTTTATTTTTAGACTCCTTTATTACTCTTTTTAAAATACCTTCTTCAAAGAAATTCAAATTCTTCGGAGCGTTTTTATCTAAATCTGTTTCGGTAAAACTGCCTTTATCGACAGCACCACCAATTATTATTAATTTTCCTCGTATGTTCATTTTGTAAAAATAAATAAAAAGATATAACGTGCAATTAATGACTCCTTTTTTTTCGAATAATTTATAACCAAAAAAAGTTGATAATTTTAGTAGAAATAAATTTTGTCAACTAATTAAAAAAATCTATTTTAGTTGAATTATATCTAATTTTTTTAACAAAAATACTATACAATTCTAACTATTTATAGAATCTTATTAAAATATTATTTATTAAAACACTAATTATCAACTTATTATTATAATTCAAACCTTCTGTTTTTATGAAAATCGATAAAATTCAAGCATTACGAGGACCAAATATTTGGAGTGTACAAAGAAAGAAACTAATCCAAATGCGTTTGGATTTGGAGGAAATGGAAGAGCGACCTACAAATAAAATTGAAGGTTTTCGTGAGCGAATTGAGGCTATGTTTCCTACAATGATAGAACATCGTTGCTCTGAAGGTTGCCGTGGCGGATTCTTTTCGCGAGTAGAAAGAGGAACTTGGATGGGACATGTAATTGAACATATTGCATTAGAAATTCAAACTCTTGCAGGAATGGAAACTGGTTACGGAAGAACTCGAGAAACAAAAACTCCTGGTGTTTATAACGTAGTTTTTAGTTACACAGAAGAAAATGTAGGAATGTTTGCTGCAGAAAGTGCGGTAGCCATTGCAGAATCATTAATTGCTGGAACCGATTATGACGTAGAAGGTGATATTCAAAAAATGCGTGAAATTCGTGAACGTGTACGTCTTGGTCCATCAACAGGAAGTATTGTTGAAGAAGCCGTTGCTAGAGATATTCCTTGGATTCGTCTAGGAACAAATTCGCTTGTACAATTGGGTTATGGTATTAATCAAATGCGTTTTCAGGCAACTATTACTTGCAAAACGAGTAGCATCGCTGTAGATATTGCTTGTAATAAAGAGCAAACTAAAAAAATGTTAGATGCAGCATCTATTCCTGTAGCAAATGGTGGAATTTGTGTTGATGAAGAAGATTTAGAAGCTGTTATCAAGAAAATTGGATATCCTATTGTTCTAAAACCATTAGATGGAAATCACGGAAAAGGTGCATCCATCAATGTGAAAAACTATCAAGATGCCGTTGAAGGTTTAGCCTACGCAAAAAAATACAGCAATAGAGTTATTGTAGAAAAATTTATTACAGGTTACGATTTTAGAGTTTTAATTATCGACAACAAACTTGTTGCTGCAGCCAAAAGAGAGCCCGCTCACGTTAAAGGAAATGGAACGAACACGATTCAACAATTAATAGATGAAACAAATCTAGATCCAAAACGTGGTTATGGTCACGAAAATGTGCTGACTCAAATTGATGTTGACAGAGACACAACCGATTTATTAGAAAAATTAGGCTACACATTAGAAACAATTCCTAGAAAAGATGAAGTAGTTTATTTAAAATCGACAGCGAATTTAAGTACTGGCGGAACTTCAGTTGATGTTACTGACATGATGCATCCAGAAAACATTTTCCTTTGCGAACGCATTTCAAGAGTAATCGGATTGGATATTTGTGGCGTTGATATCATGGCAGAAAACCTAACACAACCATTAAAAGAAAACGGCGGTTGTATTTTAGAGGTCAATGCTGCACCAGGTTTTCGTATGCACTTAGCGCCAAGCGAAGGTTTACCAAGAAACGTAGCAGCTCCAGTTATTGATATGCTTTATCCTCCAGGAAAACCAAGTAGAATTCCTATTATTGCTGTTACTGGAACCAACGGAAAAACTACTACTACTCGACTTATCGCTCACATTGTTAAAAATAATGGCTATAAAGTCGGATTCACAACATCAGATGGAATTTATGTTCAAAATCACATGATGGAAAAAGGTGATACCACTGGACCAATTTCTGCCGAATACATTTTAAAAGATCCTACGGTAGAATTTGCAGTTTTAGAAACGGCTCGTGGTGGAATTCTTCGTGCTGGTTTAGGCTTTAGCCGATGTGATATCGGAATTATAACCAACATTCAAGAAGATCATTTAGGATTATCTGACATTCACACTCTAGACGATTTAGCTCGTGTAAAAGCAACCGTAGTTAGAAGCATAAAAAAAGACGGATGGGCAATTTTAAACGCCGAAGACGACCAATGTTTGAAAATTGCAAACGAATTGAGCTGCAATATCGCCTATTTCTCTATGGATGAAAACAATCCAAAAGTAGTGCAATTTGCCAAAGAAGGAAAAATTGTAGCTGTTTATGAAAACGGATACATCACAATTAAAAAAGGAGAATGGAAAATTAGAGTTGAACGCGCTACACACGTACCATTAACTTTAGGCGGAAAAGCCAAATTTATGATTTCCAATGTTCTTGCAGCAACTTTAGCAGCCTATTTACAAGGATTTAAAACCGAAGATATTAGTTTATCACTTCAAACATTCATTCCAAGTGCGGCACAAACGCCAGGAAGAATGAATATTTTTGAATTCAAACGTTTTAAAGTACTAATTGATTTTGCACACAATCCGTCTGGATATAAAGGTGTCGAAGAATATTTAAGTAGTGTTGAAGCTACCAAAAAAATAGGAATTATTGCTGGCGTTGGTGATCGTCGTGACGAAGACATTAAAGAATGTGCTACCATTGCAGCACGAATGTTTGACCATATTATCATCCGCCAAGAAAAATATTTAAGAGGTAGAACCGAAGAAGAAATTATCGGACTCATCATGGAAGGTATCGCTGCTTCTGGACGAACAGTTACTCACGAGATTATTAGTAAAGAAGTAGAAGCCATCAAACATGCCATCGACAATGCTGAAGATGGAACATTCATTACTGCTTTAAGCGATGTTGTAACTAATGCAATTAATATCGTGCAAGAATATTTGGACAAAGAAAACGAAGAAGGAAATCTTTAAAA
>JAIEMH010000257.1 GCA_019752245.1 Flavobacteriaceae bacterium | reverse complement strand
CTTCTGCAAGTGCCGCTGGAGCTGTTTTTGGAATCAATGAATTACTCGGAAAACCATTTTCAAAACACGAATTGGTAGATTTTGCTATGAAAGGTGAAGCTGTGGCAAGCGGTTGCGAACATGCCGACAACGTTGCTCCTTGCCTACTTGGCGGTTTTACTTTGGTCCGCGGTTACAATCCTTTGGATGTGATTCGAATTGAAAGTCCAAGCGAACTTTACGCAGTAGTTTTGCATCCGCATATCGAAGTAAAAACATCCGATGCAAGAGCCGTTTTACAACCCTTGATTCCAATGAAAGACGCCATAACGCAATGGGGTAATCTTGGCGGATTAATTGCCGGATTATACACTAATGATTACAAATTAATTGGTCGTTCGTTACACGATGTTGTGGTAGAACCTGCACGAAAACATTTAATTCCTAACTTTGATGAAGTTAAAAATACAGCATTGCAAAACGGCGCTTTAGGTTCGGGAATTTCTGGTGCTGGACCAAGTATTTTTGCCTTGTGTAAAGGTCAAGAGATTGCCGAAAAAGTAGCATTTGCCATGAGTGAAAGTTATCAAAATACCGGAATTGAATTTGATATGCACCTTTCAAAAATAAATCCTGAAGGCGTTAAAATAATTATGAATTAAAAATTACGAATTACGAATCAAAAAAATCCGTGGAAATCAGCGTTTGCGTAGCATCCGTTTCATCTGCGTTCCAAAAACATGAAATATTACAGTTTAAACAATAAAAACAACAAAGTTTCTTTTCAAGAAGCCGTTATTCGAGGACTTGCACCTGACAAAGGTTTATATTTTCCTGAAACAATTTCCCAATTACCACAATCATTCTTCGATGAAATAGAACATTTATCAAATGAAGAAATTGCTTTTGAAGCTATAAAACAATTCGTAGGAACTGAAATTCCTGAAGCCGAATTAAAGCAAATTTTAAAAGAAACTTTATCCTTCGATTTTCCATTAGTAAAAGTGGAAGAAAATGTCTTTTCTTTAGAACTATTTCATGGACCAACAATGGCTTTTAAAGACGTTGGCGCTCGATTTATGTCAAGATGTTTAGCCTATTTTAACAGAGATAAAAATCAAAAAAACACTGTTTTGGTTGCCACTTCTGGTGATACTGGCGGTGCTGTAGCAAGTGGATTTCTTGGTGTAAAAGGTGTTGAAGTTATCATTCTGTATCCATCAGAAAAAGTGAGCGACATTCAAGAACGACAATTGACTACATTAGGTCAAAACATCACAGCTCTAGAAGTCGATGGCGTTTTTGATGATTGTCAAGACATGGTAAAAAAAGCGTTTCTCGATGATGATTTAAAATATAAAAATCTTACTTCTGCCAATTCTATAAATATTGCACGTTGGTTGCCGCAAATGTTCTACTTTTTCTTTGCCTATAAAGAATTGAAAAAGTACAAGAAAGAATTAATTGTTTCATGCCCAAGCGGAAATTTTGGGAATATTTGTGCCGGAATTATGGCTAAAAAATTAGGTTTGCCTCTAACCCATTTTGTAGCTTCAACCAATGCAAACGATACGGTTCCAAGGTTTTTAGAAAAAGGTATTTACAATGCAAAACCCTCTATTGCAACAATTTCAAATGCAATGGATGTTGGAAATCCGAGTAATTTTGTGCGCATTCAAGAAATGTACAACAATGATTTGAAAGCCTTTGAAAAAGATTTTTCGTCTTATACTTTTTCTGATGAAGAAACAAAATTTGCCATGAAAAACATTCATGTAAATTCGGGTTATGTTGCCGAACCTCATGGCGCGGTTGGTTATTTAGGACTAAAAAAAGAGTTACTGAATTATCCCAATGCAATTGGTTTTTTTCTAGAAACTGCACATCCAATTAAGTTTTTAGACAGTGTTGAACCTGTTTTAAATGTAAAATTACAAATTCCGAAACAAATAGAAAGTGTTTTAAATAAAGAGAAAGTACGTACTAAAATTAAAGGTTACGATGATTTGAAAAGTTTTCTGAAAGCGTAAATTAAACAACTCTTTTAGAAAATTGTGTAAAGGTTTTTGAATTCAAAATGATGAATTTTACAAAAAAACCCAAACCTATGAAATCTAAAATTTTCCTTTTAACAATAATCTCATTAGTTACTTTATTTTCTTGCAAGGAAAATGGTAGTCCTGAAAAGCAAAAAAAACAAATTGTTAGAAAACAACCCAAAACAGTTTCTTTTACATTAGAAAATGCTAAAATTTGGTTGCAACAAAACGGCACAGACGTATCAAAAATAGAAATTGTAACGGCGATAAATCGAACGGATAAAAAGAATTTGGCAAAGCAAGATTCAATTGTAATTCCTAGCGATTATTCTGGTGATGTAGTGTATTACTTACCTTTTCCATTGAAAGTTGATTATTTAAAAGACGTTGCTAAGGTTTTAATTTTCTCTTATCCGACACAAACATTTGGCGCGTATGAAAACGGTGTCCTAACTTATGCTGGACCAACCAATATGGGCAGAAAAAAAGACAAAACTCCAATCGGATTGTTTTACACCAATTGGAAGGCCGAAAAAACAACAAGTACATTTGACGACGAATGGGAATTAAAATGGAATTTCAACATCGAAAACAAACTTGGTGTAGGCTTCCACGAATATACGTTACCAGGATTACCAGTTTCGCATTCGTGCCTAAGATTGTTGGAAAAAGACGCTAAATTCCTCTACAATTGGGCAGATCAATGGGTTTTAGCCGATGCAGAAAACGTAAAAGTAAAAGGAACGCCAGTAGTAGTTTTTGGTGCTTATAAGTTTGGCGAACCAAAACCGTGGTTGCAACTAATTCAAAATCCAAAGGCATTAGATCTATCCGAAGCTCAAATTGAAAGTGAAATAGCTCCATTTTTAAAATCAATTTTAGAACAGCAGAAAATTAGAGAAGAGTATACAGCAACTGCAAAATAAATTTAATCTTCTAAACTAAGAAATGCCTTCCCCAAATAATCAATAATATCAGAAGCTATAAACGATTGAAATCCTGTTTCTGGCAAAGCAATAGCAGCAGTCAATCCATGAAGGTAAACGCCAAGAATCGCAGCATTTATTGGTTCATAATTTTGAGCAAGCAAACTCGTTATAATTCCTGACAAAACATCACCACTTCCAGCCGTAGCCAAGGCTTGATTCCCAGTAGTATTTTGATAAATTTCGGAATGATAAATAACCAAAGTCGGAGCACCTTTCACAACAACAACCAAATCATATTCCAAAGAAAACTGAACAACTTTGTCCAACTTTTCAGCTTCAGAGTGCCACGTTCCAATTAGTCGTTCGAGTTCTTTTTTATGCGGCGTAATGATGGTTTTGGAAGGCAAAAGCGACAACCAGTTTTTGTTATTCGACAAAATATTCAAGCCATCAGTAAATGTGAGTGTAATATTTGATTTTTACCTAGATATATGTTTTATAT
>JAIEMH010000240.1 GCA_019752245.1 Flavobacteriaceae bacterium | reverse complement strand
CAATTGTAACATCTAGCAATTGTATGATGGTCAAAACACCCACCCTTAAAAGGTAATAATGTAAAAAAATATGAATTAAAAATTAATAATGACAATTATAAAGTTGTAATAGAAAATTAATATTTACATGGAAACAAACATTAGTGCACATACTTTATTTCATTTTACTTACAATAAAAATTCATTATTAAGCATCTTGAAAAATGGCTTATATGTTCGTTACAGTTTAGAAAACTTTGAGAGCTTAATTAATGATAAAGCCGAAATTGTTTTTCCAATGACATGCTTTTGTGATATTCCTTTATCGCATGTAAGAAGGCATACAAATACTTACGGAAAATATGCTATTGGGTTATCTAAATCTTGGGGTATGAAAAATCAGATTAATCCAATTATTTACACTTATCCAAATTCTGCTACAACAACAATACTTAATGATGTTTTCGAAAATATTGAAAACTTTTTTGACATTGAAGAAAAGGAATTAGAAAAGTTTAAATTTAATCGAAGTGCCGAAATTGTCTATGAAAGGTTTAATACAAGAGAAGAAGAGTTTTCGAAAAGAGTTGAGAGTGTAAACTCTAAATTATCTCATTTCATTCGTTACATAAAACCCTATGAAGGTAAGTTTTATAGAAATGGTGACTATTTAGAAAACCCTGTAAGATTTTATGATGAGAGAGAATGGAGATTTACACCATCACGAGAGTTTCTATTTAGTAAAGAAATGAAAGATAGCTACAAAAGTGAATACTTTATAAATCCAAAGAAAAGAAGAGCGTTAAATATAAAGTTAGCAAAACACATAAAATTAACCTTTGAACCTAATGATGTTAAATTTATTATTGTAGAGCGAGATAATGAAATACCAGATATGATCAAAAAGTTAGATGATATCTTTGGAAAAACTGCATCTTCAAACGATTTAAAATTACTTGGTACAAGATTGATTTCTTTAGAACAAATTTTAGAAAACTTATAATGGAACACACAATAAAACTATTCTTAAAATTAGGCAGCGAGGAAAACATTCTCGATTTATTCGATAATGGAACAATCTACATGAATACAATTGAATATTTCCGAAAAGTCGAAGACGAAGAGTTGAGAGGCGATAAATACGAAGGAGTTTCAAGAGTAATTAATTCTTTGCCGGGCACTTTCAAAATACCAGGAATTGACAGAGAATTTAATTATGTAAAAGTCCATTTAAAAGAAAGCTACAAAGAAGTTTTGGGCAATATTTATTCTTTATATGCAATATCTTCAAAAGGATTTCCAAATCCATTAGATTTTAAGCTTGATGAAAGAAATTTGCGTTTTGGAACACATGGAGTAATGATTATAGATTTACCTCTTTTTTTCAATAAAATAGAAAATGAACTAAAAAAGAATAATTTAAAATTCAGTCATGGTTTTGTAGATTACTACGATAAAGAAGAAGTTTGTAGAGAAATAACGCTGTTTGAAAAACCTCTCGAATTTGAATACCAAAAAGAATTCCGATTTTATGTAGAAAATGACGAAATTAAACCCATAAAAATTCAAATTGGTAGCATGAAAGATTATGCTGAAATGTTTAAAATTGAAGACATCTTAGAATTGAGGTTAGAAATGAAAGAATAGTTTTTAAGTAACAAATAGTATTCTTACATTTGAAAAAATAAACTAAATAGTATATTAAATAATCATAAAATACACTTAAAAGTGTATTTTTGTTTGCAAACTAATAATAAAGTGAATATATTTGCTCTAGAAATATGGGATGATGAAGCTGCTAAATGCACTTTTTACACCGTAAAATATGATGATGCCGAGACAAATGAAACTGATTTATTCTTTGAAAAATATGATGCAATAGCAGAATATAAAGAAGCAAATCAAGAATTGTTGTCTTTTGTATTGTTATCAATTGGTAATGATCACGGAGCAATAGATGAATTATTCAATAGAGATGAAAACGAAGTTAAGGGATTACCTGTCCAAGGTAAAAGAACAATCGAAAATATTACTTACCACTTTCCAGAATTTCCATTAAGATTATACGCCTTAAAAATCACAAACAACATAGTTATACTTTTCAATGGAGGTATCAAAGATGGTCCAACAAATCAAACAAGTTCATTGCATTTAGAATGGAGAGCAGCATGTGAATTCGCAAAACGAATTAATGAAGCTTTACAAGATGGAACAATAATTGTAAATGAAAAACATAGAAAACTTACTAATTATGATGGTTCAGATGAAATCATCCTCTAAAAATCCAAAACAATGAGAAGCAAAGTAGCACAAAGAATTTTAGCAGAAACACCGGAAGAAACAAAAATCTTCGCGAGATTATATGCTGATATCGTGGTTCGAGTAAATCAGTTGTTAAAAGCAAAAGGATTTAGCCAAAAAGATTTAGCAGATAAGCTAGAAAAAAGACCTTCCGAAGTTAACAAATGGTTGGTAGGAGAACATAACTTTACGTTACGTTCTTTAGCCAAACTTGAAGCAGAACTTGGGGAACCAATTATTAACGTTCCACAAAGAAAGCCAATGGGAACAACCGGATATGTAACACTATATAAAAACAATGTTATAAATACTGATGTACCATATACAAGTGCATGGAAAAAATCAAAATCAAATAATAAAACAGCATTAGCCAATGTCAGCTAATTTATTACAACCTGAAAAAATTGAAATTGTTGATTTTAAAATCATAAAAGGACAAATTAATAGTCCATTCGATTTTGAGGAAGAAAAAGTGCAAGGACACAATTTCAATGTAAACTTTGAATTGGGCTTTAATATTCCAGATAGATTAATTAAAGCTGATTTTTCGGTAAATGTTGAAACCAAAAGTGAAAAAGAAGATAGCGAAGAAGCAATCGGAGCCTTCAGTTTTGTTTATGTTTTTCATGTCGATAACATTGAAGAATTAACCAAATTAGAAGAAGACAATACAGTTACAATAAGTCCTGCATTAGGAAATGCTTTAGCTGCAATTACATATTCAACATCACGAGGAATATTAATGACACGTTTTCAAGGTACAGCGTTAAGTAATTTTATATTGCCAGTTATCAATCCTAATAAGTTGATAGAATAGTAATTAATTTTAAAATTAGATAAATAGTTTGTCCCAAATTTTGTAAATTTTTGGGACATTTTTTTACAACAAAATTGAAACCTATGGATAATAAATCAAAGCAAATAATAATTGACAATCTCACAATTCTAAATGAAATTACAAATAAAATTAATTCCTATCAGGTTGCAAATATTGATTTAAATAGAGTAATATATTTTTTAACACAATTCGAAAATTTTCAACAAATTGAAATAATTATTCGATTATTAAGTAATATACAATTTTTCTATAGCGGATAGTGTTTTGCTGTTTAACTTAAGATTTTGTTTTCTTTATAAAAACCAATTCATTTTCGCAGGTCGATCACCGCCGACGCGTCCACATCAGCATGGAGG
>JAIEMH010000333.1 GCA_019752245.1 Flavobacteriaceae bacterium | reverse complement strand
CCAAAATTCCTCATGAGGCAGTTCTCCAATTATGGGCTGCATGATTTCGAATGCCACTTTACTTGAAGTGATTTTTTTAAGTTCCACTGCATCTTCACTTCTTCTTCTGCGTCCTAATTCTAGAGCTGCTGCAATTGAAATGGCTTTAGCTTCACCAATTCCTTTAAATTCGGTAAGTTGCTTGATGGAAAGTTTTCCGAGTTGGTTCAAATTATTATTTGCAGAAATTAAAATTCGTTGGCACAGTTGAACAGCGCTTTCATTTCGTGAACCGGAACCAATTAATATTGCAAGTAATTCGGAGTCCGATAAGGAAGATTTTCCTTTAAGAAGAAATTTTTCTCGTGGGCGATCGTCTTCAGCCCATTGGTTGATTGGTGTATACATAATTATTTTGGCGTTTATTAAATACAAAGAAACTTATTTTTTTAATAGCTTCAAAATAAAATGGTTAGAATCTTCGTTAGAATAAAAAACTAAACATGAAATTTTCAATAATTATCCTATTCATCTTCTTTTCATTGGGTTGTAAAAAATCTGATAAAACTGCTTTTACTAACGAAAATAGCTCAACTTCATTTATTGAAAACCCGAAAACTTTTGAAGAAAAACTTTCCAATGCAGCTATTTCTATTATTGACAAAGATGTAGTTTATACGCCAGATTATGTTTCTTTAAAATATCCTAATGGAGATGTTCCTGCTAAAACTGGAGTTTGTTCTGATGTTGTGATTCGTGCTTACAGAAAACTTGGAATAGATTTGCAGAAAGAAGTACATGAAGATATGAAAGCTAACTTTTCGAAATATCCAACAAAATGGGGTTTAAAAAAAACGGACACTAATATTGATCATAGAAGAGTTCCAAATTTAGAGGTTTTCTTTACTAGAAAGGGTAAACAACTTGAGGTAACTAATGATGCTAGTGATTATAAAATAGGTGAAATTGTAACTTGGATGATTGGCGATAAATTACCACATATTGGAATTGTGACAAATAAAAAATCACCTGATGGAAAACGTCCGTTGCTTGTTCACAATGTTGGTGGCGGACAGGTTTTGGAAGATTGTTTGTTTAATTATGAAATTGTTGGGCATTTTAAGTATGGGAAGTAACACTTTTGTAAATCGCGTAACAAATTACAAAAATCAGAAACAAATAAAACACTAACAATATTAGAAATGAAAAGAACGCTAAAATTCTTTTCCCTTTATATTCATTTATATCATTAAAAACATTCCATTTTTCTCTAAGTATGTTTTTTGAATCTAAAACATAAAAAAAATCTAATATTGCGCTTAATATTTCCATAGTTTTCTATTAGATTTTTTTTCTGTAATAAATTTATTCTAATTATTTTACTTCATCAACGCTTTCACCTCATCAAAATTCAATCCACCATAATTCCCAGAACTCATTAATAGTAATGCAGAATTATCAAAATCTTGATTGAATAAGAAATTTTTAAAATCAGTTGGATTGGTATAAATTATTAAATCTTCTCTTTGAAAGGATTGCGCAATTTGGTCGTAAGTTACTTCTTCTAATTGTTTAATTTTTACTGCATCTGGAGAATAAAAAACTACTGCAACATCAGCTGCATCAAGTGCGCCTTGATATTCTTTTAAAAATTCGGCATTCAAACTACTGTAAGTATGTAGTTCTAAACAAGCAATTAATTTTCTATTTGGATATTGGTTTTTAACCGCTTTTGTAGTAGCGGAAACTTTACTTGGCGAATGTGCAAAATCTTTGTAAGCTACTTTACCTTTTCCTTCGGCTATCTTTTCTAAACGCTTACTTGCTCCTTTGAAACTTGCAATTGCTTCGTAAAAATCGGCTTCATCAACACCCATATTTTGACAAATCCATTTTGCTCCTGCAAGATTATTCAAATTATGCGCTCCAAAAACCTCGATTGGCATTGGCCCTTCTGGTGTATCCAATAAAGTTGTTCCGTCTTCAACTGAATAACTTGGTGTTGCATAAGGTAACCTTCTAATGGTATTTGTTGTTTCTTCGGCTACTTTTTTAACCGTTTCGTCTTCTTCGTTATAAACAAGAATTCCGCCTTTTGTAATTTGATTTACGAAAATTTCAAATTGCTCAACATAATTTTCAAAAGTTGGAAAGACATTAATATGATCCCAAGCAATTCCTGAAAGTAATGCAATATTAGGTTGATACAAATGAAATTTTGGTCGTCTATCGATTGGAGAAGAAAGATATTCGTCGCCTTCAAGAACTATAAAATCATTTTCTTCGGTTAGATGAACCATAGTTTCAAATCCTTCTAGTTGCGCACCAACCATATAATCAACTTCAATATTATGGTAATGCATGACGTGCAAAATCATTGAAGTAATAGTAGTTTTCCCATGTGAACCTCCAATTACAACACGTGTTTTATTTTTGGATTGTTCGTATAAAAATTCTGGATACGAATAAATTTTTAAACCCAATTCTTGAGCTTTCAACAATTCAGGATTGTCGGCTTTGGCGTGCATTCCGAGAATTACAGCTTCAATATCGGAAGTTATTTTTTCAGGAAACCAACCCATTTCTAATGGAAGTAATCCTTTTCTATCCAATCTAGATTTTGATGGTTCAAAAATAGCATCGTCACTACCCGTAACTTGATATCCTTTATTATGTAATGCAAGAGCTAAATTGTGCATTGCTGCACCACCAATGGCTATAAAATGTGTACGCATTTGAAATTCCAATTATTAAAATTCCAAATTCCAAAACCTGAGATGATTGGAATTTGGAATTTGAGTTTTGTTATTATTTTTCGAATTGTTCTTTTAGTTTTTGTGCTTTTAATTTGTCTTTCATTTTATTCAAATACAAATTATATAATTTTTGAAATGTAGTTTTAGAATTTCCAATTTCGTGTGCTTTTATATAATTAGTTTCTGCTTTAGAATAGCGATTGAAATATTCGTCGATATATCCTTTGGAAAGATAGCCATCAACTTTGGATAAATTCATTAATTCTTCTGAATATTTATTGGCCTTAGTTTCGCTACCACCAACAATTCCGGGTAATTCTATGTATAAAATAACCAATGCCCATCGAGAATCTATGTGTTTGGAATCAAGTTTTGCCGCTGTAAGGAAAGAATTTTCAACTTCATCAATCATTCCAAGTGCTTTAAATTTATTGACTGATTTAGCTTTCATTCCCAATGCGCCACCATATTTGTAAAAATAATTAGCTGTTTTAGGAAACTGATTTTTTAAAATTTTGTATTGCTTAATGGCTTCGTCCCATTTTTTTTGATGTCCAGCAATATCTCCAAGGTATTCAATGGCTTTATAATTGTTTGGGTTTTCTTTTAAATAGGATTCAAATAGTGATTTGGCTTGTTGCCATTTCTCTTGTTGGTACAATTTTTCAGCCTTATCAAAGTCGCTTTCAGCCATCGTTTGAATAGAGATTAGAAGAAATAAATACGTTAGAAATTTCATTTGATTTTTTATAATGTTC